>JBGAHN010000050.1:0-34188 GCA_044226145.1 Labilithrix sp.
CTGGACGAACAAGAACGCGGTGACGAGCACCCAGGCGAGCGGCGTCACGAAGAACGCGAAGAGCTCGCGTTTGTAGATGGGCCAGAAGCTCCTCATGGTGCCTCCTCGGACGACGCGGCGTCGGTGGCGGGCGGCGCGGCGTCCGGGTTCACGGTCGCGTCGCGCGTGAGCTCGGCGAAGACCTCTTCGAGCGAGCTCCGCACGGGTCGCACTTCGCGGACGAAGCACCCGGCGGCGACGAGAGCGGCGACGGCGCGTTCGGTGGCGCGCGCGACGGCCGCTTCATCGACCTTCTTGCCGAACGTGCAGCGGAAGCTCGCGATCCCCCGTTCGTGTGGCTCGCCCCGTTCGCGGGACTCGCCCGACTCGCGGGACGACGCGTGTTCGGCTCCGCGTGCTTCGCCGTCGAGCTCCGCGCGCGCGATGCCTTCGACGCCACGGAGCGCCGCGAGCGCGACGTTGGTGTCTCCGCGCACGACGACCAAGAGCCCCGACGAGCGCCGCTTTCGCGCCAGCGCCTCCATCGTCCCTTCGGCGACGAGCTTCCCTTTCGCGATCACCACGATCCGCGAGCACGACGCTTCGACCTCGCTGAGGATGTGCGTCGAGAGGAGGACGGTGTGCTCCTTGCCGAGCGATCGGATCAGCTCGCGCACGTCGAGCACCTGGTTCGGGTCGAGGCCGGCCGTCGGTTCGTCGAGGACGAGGATCGGCGGCTTGGCGACGAGCGCGTCCGCGAGCCCGACGCGCTGCTTGTATCCCTTCGACAGCTTGCCGATGAGCACGCTCGCGACGTCGTCGACCTTCGCCTTGGCCATCGCCTCTTCGACGGCCGAGGCGCGTTCACGGCGCGGGACGCGCTTCAGCTCGGCGCGGAACGTCAGGTATTCGGAGACGCGCATCTCTCCGTAGAGCGGGACCGCCTCGGGCATGTAGCCGATGTTCTGCCGCGCCTCGAAGCCGCGCTCGCGGACGTCGAAGCCGGCGACCGTCACCTTGCCGCTCGTCATGCCGAGGAAGCCGGACAAGATGCGCAAGGTCGTGCTCTTGCCCGCGCCGTTCGGGCCGAGGAACCCGACGATCTCGCCCTTTTCGACGCCGAACGAGAGGCCGTCGACCGCGAGGCGATCGCCGTAGCGTTTGACGAGCTTCTGGACTTCGATCATGCCTTTTCGAGGTGCGAGGCGCCCCGGACCGCGGAAGACGGTTCGCGACGCTTTCCGAACGGCCTGTTACCACGGAGGAGGCTACGCACGGGGCACAACTTCATGGTGGAATGCCGCGTCATGAGCTTCGTTCGCAAAGAGCGCGGCGCGGAAACCGTCCGAACCGCTTCTTTGTTCCCCGCGCGCTCGGGCGGCGCGCCGATGGAAGGTTCGGGCGGAGCTCGACATGGCCGGCATGCGCAACGCGTGGTCGGGCGCGCCGCGTTCGGCCGCGCGTTGATTGCATACTGCACGCTGATATACGCGTGCCGTCCGACGCCGCCGAACGACGCGCGAAGCGAAAGCGAAGACGCCGGCTTCTCCGGGCACACGAGCCTCACCCCCGAAACCACGGACGCGTCGAGATCCGTGGACGCCGAGGACGAGCACCCGTCGACGAACGAGCCGACACCGCCAATCGACGCGGCTCCAGAAAGCGGCCCTCCAACGGCAGCATCCGCGTCGGAGCGCAGGGAGACACCCGCCCCCGACGGCATGCTCCCCGTCCCCGGAGGGACGTTCACGATGGGAGCGGACGCCGGCGGCGAACGCGACGAGCACCCGGCGCACGAGGTCACGGTCTCCGGCTTCTGGCTCGATCGCACCGAGGTCTCGCAAGCGGCGTACGACGCGTGCGTGCGCGCCGGGGCGTGTACGTCGCCCGATCGAACCATCCTCGCGAGCTACGGCGGACGCTTCCGCGGGCCGAACAAGCCCGTCGTCGGCATCTCGTGGTTCGACGCGAAGACATATTGCACGTGGATGGGCAAACGCCTCCCGCGCGAAGCCGAGTTCGAGCGCGCCGTCCGCGACGACGACGGCCGGCGCTATCCCTGGGGCAACGAAGAGCCGACCCACGAGCGCACGGTCTTCGCCACCGAGGCCATCGACGACGTCGGCACGCACCCCGCCGGACGCGGCCCGTACGGCCACGACGATCTCACCGGCAACGTCTGGGAATGGCTCGACGACGACTACGACCCCTACGCGTACACGCGCCCCACCGCCCCGCTCGGAAAACCCGGCTCGTGCGACGACATCCTCGCCGCGCAGAGCGAGCTCCGCGCGCGCGGCATGCAAGGCTTCACCGGCACGAACCCCATCCCGACCGAGTGCGAGAAGAACATCCGCGGCGGCGCCTACAACCAACCCGCGCACGCCTTGCGGAGCACGAACCGCATCCATCACCCCGCGCGCTTCAAGCTGCGCATGACCGGCGTGCGCTGCGCGAAGGATCGCGACGAGGCGCGGTGACGCCGGGGGACTCGCACTCTTCGAGCTCCGCGCGCCGACGATGTTCGACGCGAAGGTCGTCCCTCCGGCAGGCGTGGCCGCCGAGAGTGACCGCCTAAATCTCGTGGATCCGAGGCGCTCCCCCCGCAGCAGTCACCAACCTCGAGAGATCATCTTCGTCACCGGTGACGATGTCTGCACGTCGACGAATGGCGAGTTCGACGACCGCCGCATCCACGACATCGCTCGTCTTCGACGAAGCGAGGAGCCGGCCGGTGGCGTGGGCGTCGGCCTCGGTGAACGGGACCACCTCGCAACCGGCCAGCAGTCTTCGCAACTGCATTTGCCTCGGTGAGCGGCGCACTTGAGCGACGACGGGAGCGGGCACGACAACGGACAGTCCAAGCTCGAGTCGCACCCGATGCTCGGCCCACATGCGTCGGTCGTTCCGCTCCGCTGCGATGAGGGCCCCCGCGTCGTAGACGACGGACTTCACGGGGAACGCCTCGCGGTCCTCCGCGTCCTCCGCCGCGTCTTCGTGGCCCCGGACATGACGCGCGCGCGTGCGGCGGCGAGCTCTTCCTCCGAGAAGGCTCCGTGCTCGGCTTCCCACTCCGCGACGGCGGCGAGGCCCTCGCGAAGTCGAATCGCCTGACGCGCAGCCGCGGTCATCCACGCGGACACGCTCATCTTGTCCTCGGCAGCCGCCTTGATGACCTTGGCGTGCACGTCGCGATCGACCGTTATCGCGAGCTTCGAAGCAGGAGCACCACGAGGCATGAGCAAACCATACCACCATGGTAGTATGGTTTCGAGCGCAGCGCGCAGCGACGCGGCTCCCGGGCGCAAATGGCGAGCGCTCCCCAGATCCTCCGCCCTTCCTCGGCCATTCCAAGGTAAACCCCTGAGCCAAGGACGAAGGCACGATCATGGCGGACCAAACCGACGAGCATCCCTGGCAACGCGTTCCGATCGAGCCGCAGAGCGTGGGCGCGCCGCTCTCACGCGCCGCGGTCTTCCTCGTGGTCACGGTGCCCGAGACCGCGGAGGCGCTCGGCACGGTGAAGGACGTGCTCTCGGACATCTCCGGGCTGGTCAAGACGGTCGGCTTCCGCGATCTGAACGCCCATCTCTCGTGCAACGTCGGCATCGGCGCCGACTTCTGGAAGCGCGTGACCAGCGCGCCTCCCCCGCGCGAGCTCCATCCTTTCCGAGAGATCCGCGGCTCCGTACACACGGCGGTCTCCACGCCAGGGGACTTGCTCTTCCACATCCGCGCCGAGCGGAGCGACTTCTGCTTCGAGTTCGAACGCCTCCTCCTCGCGGCGCTCGGCTCCGCCGTCGAGGTCGCGGACGAGGTCACGGGATTTCGGTATTTCGACTCGCGCGACCTCCTCGGTTTCGTCGACGGCACGGCCAACCCGACCGGCGGCGACCTCTACCCCTCCGCGAACGTCGGCGACGAAGATCCGGTCCACGCCGGCGGCAGCTACGTGGTCGTCCAGAAATACCTTCATGATTTGAAGAAATGGAACGCGCTGCCGACGTCCGTGCAGGAGAGCGTGATCGGCCGCACGAAGAGCGACAACGTCGAGCTCGACGACGTCCAGCACGGGCAAAAGGCGCACAAGACGCTCGCCACGATCGTCGACGACAAAGGCGTCGAGCACGACATCCTGCGCGACAACATGCCTTTCGGACGGCCGGCGCACGGCGAGTTCGGCACCTATTTCATCGGCTATACCCGCGCGCTCTGGGTGATCGAGCGCATGCTCGAGCGGATGTTCATCGGCGATCCCGAGGGCTGCTACGACCGCATCCTCGACGTCTCGACGGCGGTGACGGGCACGACGTTCTTCGTGCCGACGCGACGCTTTCTGGAAGGTCTCGCCGGCTGAGGCTCCGTCCGCCACGGCGTGCGAGTGAACGTGTGTCGGGACGCCGGCCGCATTCACGACCGGTAGGCGAACGTGGAAACGAACTCTCTATCTCGCGGCGCCTTGCATGATGTGTCCGGTCGCTTGGTCCGTCCCTGGTTTCGCGACGTTTGCGTAATAGAACGTGGTGCCTTCGCTCGCCATCGCGGTCACTTCATGATCGGCGAGGCCCGATGCGAGCGACGTGCACTTTCCCGACATCCCCCAGCTCGGCAAAGGGCACTTGAATATCGCCCCTGGCGTACGCACGTAAACGTTCGACGAATCCAGGAGAGCGAGACTTCGCGCGTCATGGTTCTTGTAGGGGGTAGAGCCGATCTGTATCTCCGGTGATTTGTCGGCGTTGACGACCGAACCAAAGGAAACATCCCCATTGTCGATGAACACAAACTCCCAGGACGCTCCCGCCCATTGGACGAAAGCGTCGAACCCCAAGCTATTGCAGTCCGCGCAGGCGTACTTTTTGTAGATATAGGACGTCGATGGTTTTTCGATGGCGTAGACGTTGGTGTCACCATCCATCGTCCATACGAACTGGTTCGACTTCGCAGTCTTGCGAACCCGACTCCCCTTGTCCTGATTCTCGTTGACTTTGATGTTGGGAAATAGAGGGTTGCCCCCCGAGCCCAAGATCCAAATCCGGTTCGCACCAATGACGAACGCCGTCCCGGCCCCGGTAGGAACGATGGACGTGGCGTCCGATTCGATGCCCGTCAGGGCCGTCCATTGGCCTTCGTCACAAGGCAGCGCGCAAGAATAGCCCGCCTTGGTTCCCTCGTCGTTCGTGGTGCCGACGGCGTAGAGCTTCGTCGAAGCTTCGTCGACGGAAAGCTTGGCCCCTCGAAGCTTCAAGATCTTCTTGCCTACGGTCGCCTCGGTCTTGCTCGTGCGATAGATTCCGTCGGCCTGCACAATGTAAAGGAACGATCCGCCGACGACGATCTCTCGAATATCGCCCAACGCTCCACTCGTCTGATCTCCCTCGCATATTCCAGAGTTGCACGACTTTCCGCCGCAGCTCTTGTTGCACTCTCCACAATTCTCCGGATCCGTCGACAAAGCCGAGGCGTCGCACGGGGGCTCTCCGACCCCTGCGTCGGTCGGATGGCTCCCTGCCTCCGCGTCCCGAGAGCCTTCGGTTCCTCCGTCGTCGGACTTCGTTCGCAGCTCGGGATCGGTCACGCCGATCAAGACGCCGCACGCCACCATCGGGCTCGAGGCGATCGTCAGCGCCACCGAGAAAAGAAAAATGCGGCGCGACGATCGGCGCGTGGAACGAGAGGGGTTCATGAACGTCTTGGAGTCACTTCGCAAATCCGTCGAAAGGTCTCACCCCTCTCGGCTCCTCCCCAAGAGCACGTCGCCATCGGAAACTAGAACATTGCCACGTCGACGGAGCGCACCATCGACATGCCGCGTAAAAACTCTACGCGACATCCCCCGACATCTCTGAACCCATGACGCAAGCTGCCGCGGCGCAGCATTGGCGCCTTCGGTACCGAGCTTCGCTGTCTCGAGCTGGTACGGCCCTGCTCGGTCATCGATCGCTTCCGCCAACGCGTGCGCGTCAGCGCAGCGCCGCTCGCAGGGTGTCCTGTGCGAGACGGATGGCGGCGTTCGCCGCGCGGGTGGAGCGCAGCGCGTTCAACATCACGAAGTCGTGGATGATGCCACCGAACCGGACCTGGGTGACCGGGACGCCGGCCGCGCGGAGCTTGGCGGCGTAGGCCTCGCCTTCGTCACGCAGCACGTCGGCCTCTCCCGTGATCACCAGCGCCGGAGGCAGGCCTTGGAGCTGCTCGACCGAAGCACGCAACGGCGACGCGTAGATCTCCTCCCGCTGCGCGTCGTTCTCCGTGTACTGGTCCCAAAACCACTTCATGCCCTCACGGCCGAGGAAATAGTGCTCGGCGAATTGGTGATAAGAGGGCGTGTCGAAATCGGCATTCGTGACTGGATAAAAGAGCACCTGTTGCGCGATTTTGACGTCTCCGCGCTCTTTGGCCATCAGGGTGAGCGCGGCGGTCATGTTGCCACCCACCGAGTCGCCGGCGACGGCGAACCGCGAGGCGTCGAGGCCCTTGTCGGCGCCATGGGCGAAGACCCACCGAGCGGCGGCGTAGTTCTGTTCAATCGCGATCGGGTATTTCGCTTCGGGGGAGAGATCGTATTCCGGGAATACGACGGCCGCGTCCGCGCCGACGGCGAGCTCACGAACCAATCGATCGTGGGTGTGCGCGTTGCCGAACACCCAACCCGCGCCGTGGATGAAGAAGATGACCGGGAGCGTCCCCGTGGCCCCGGCGGGTTTGACGATGCGGATCTTCACCGAACCCGTCGGCCCTCCCTCGATCGTTAGCCATTCCTCGTCGATCGCCGGCATGTCGATCGCGCTCGACTGGACCTCGTCCACCGTCTTGCGGCCCTTGGTCGGCGGCAATTGGAAGAGGAACGGAGGGGTGTCCGTGGACTTGGCGAACTCGGCCGCTTCGGGCTCGAGCATCGGCTTGATTTCGGCCATCGCGCGCTCCTTTTCTGTTCGAGCTCGCGAATTCCGACGTCAGAAAACCGAAATCGGAACCGGCATGTGCAGGGCGATCTGGGCTTCGGTCGAAACGTCGAGCCGAACGGTCATCGTTGGACGGAGCGATCGCAAATCGTCGGCCAACCGGCCCGCGCCGAGCTACGTCATGGAGGAGCTTCTACGACCTCACGCGCCAGTTGCCGATGAACGAGCGGCCGAGGTCGTCGCACGTCGGGTCCGTGACGACGAGCTCGGGGCGGCCGTTGTGGTTCATGACGATCGTGTTCTGGCGGAACACGCGGCCGAAGGCGACGGCCTCTTCGCGCTCGACACCGTGGACGAGCCACGCAGGCTCGCGCCACGTGCCTTCCGGATCTTCCTCGTAGCCGACGCACTGCTCGACGCGGTAACAGCCGAGCACGAGCAGATCACGGAGGACCGTGTGGCGCGCGTCGTTCACCTTGCGCGGCAAGAGCATCGAGCGCGGGTTGAACGCCGTCAGGATCGTGAACGGGCGGGTCAAGAGCTCGGGGAGCGTCGACGGATCTTGGACGATGTCGCCGTCGAGCGATACGCGCAGAGGACCGTTGGGCGAGGGCAGATCGTAGACCGTCGAGAGGTATTGGCGGAGGAGGTTGTGGTCCATGTCGCGTCTTTCGAGTGGGGCGAGGCGTGACCGAGGCGTGACGACGATCGTCACCCTCGGGACGTTCTTCCGAAGCGGTAGCCGACGCCGCGAACCGTGTGGATATAGACCGGTTCCTGGGCGTCGGGCTCGAGCTTCGCGCGGAGCTGTTGGATGAAGTTGTCGACGGTGCGCGGCGTGCCGTGGTGGTTCGGCCCCCACACGCGCCGAAAGATGTCGTCGCGCGACAAGACGTTGCCTCGCTCGTTCATGAGGCAGACGAGGACGTCGAACTCGGTCGCGGTCATGTCGATGGGCTGACCGTGGCGCGTGACGGTGCGTCCGGCGACGTCGACCTCGAGATCGCCGACGAGGATCTTCGCGCGTGACGACGGGACCTGGCCACGGCGGAGCGCGGCGCGGACGCGGGCGAGGAGCTCGGCCAAGCTGAACGGCTTCGCGACGTAGTCCTCCGCGCCGAGCTCGAGCCCGGCCACCTTGTCCATCTCGCCGCTCTTCGCGGACAAGATGATGATCGGCATCGCGCGTCCCTCGGCCCGCAGCTCGTGCAGCACCTCGAGGCCGTTCTTCTTCGGCAGCATGATGTCGAGCACGATGAGGTCGGGGTCCGTCGAACGCGCGAGCGCGAGGCCGGCCTCGCCTTCGTCGGCCACCGTCACGTGGTAGCCCTCGCTCTCGAGGTTGATGCGAAGCCCCATCGCGATGCTCGGATCGTCCTCCACGACGAGCACGCGTTTACCCGAGAGATCGGCGGTTTTTCGCTTCGTTTCCATCACGGCGACAGGCAGGGACTTTCTTTAGCGTGAACGCGGACGGCTGCGCCAGCGTTAGCGTGAACGCCGACGGGCGCGCCGACGTTTCGTCCACGCTCCGAGGTTCGACGGCGCGCTCGACGTCATGCCGAAGGCGCGCGCGGCGCCGGCGGCAACACGATGGAAAAGGTCGAGCCCTTCCCCGGCGCGCTGTCGACGGTGACGCGCGCCTTGTGCGCCTGCGCGATGTGCTTGACGATCGCGAGGCCGAGCCCCGAGCCCTCCTTCGTCCGAGAGAGGCGATCGTCGATGCGGTAGAACTTCTCGAAGATGCGGCGGTGCTCCGGGCGCGGGATCCCTTCCCCGCCGTCGCGCACGGAGAAGACGACGTCGCCGTGCGGGTTCGCGAAGGCGCGGAGCACGACGTTCGGGTTCTCGCCGCCGTATTTGTAGGCGTTCGACAGGAGGTTCAGAATCGCCACGACGAGCGCGGCGCGATCGACCATGACCGTCGGGAGCTCGGGCGCGACCTCCACGGTGAGCGTCGCGGTCTTGGCGATGTCGCGTTGAGGCGCGAACGCCCGCACGGCGGCGTCGATGATGTGCTCCGCGCGCTCGACGCCGAGCTCGTAGATCTTGCCGCCGGCCTCCATGCGTCCCCAGTCGAGGAGGCGTTCGATGATCTTCGAGAGGCGCTCCGACTCGTCGACGAGCAAGCTCGCGCATTTCTCGCGCGTCGCCGCGTCGGTCTCGGGCCTCTGGAGCGTCTCGGCGAAGAGGCGCACGGCCGTGAGCGGCGTCCGGAGCTCGTGGCTCACCTTCGAGACGAAGTCGGCCTGGAGCTCGGAGAGGTTCGCCTCGCGACGCACGAACACCAAGACGAGCACGACCCCCGTGACGACGACGGACACGAAGCTGACGGTCAGGATCCCGAAGAGCAGGTTGATGCGCCCTTCGAGGAACATCGAGATGATGCCGATCGCGAGCAAGAGCACCGTCGGCACGATGACCAGGTAGACCAGGAGCTGGACGATGCGCCGGTAGCCGAGCCGCTGGAGGTTCTTCGCGGCGACCTGGCGGATGTTCGGCGTGCGCTCGGACATGGGGAGGTCCGAACCTAGAACACCGAGCGGGTTACGGACCGAGTATTTCCGCCGAGTTCCGAGCAGCGCGAGGCGCGACGACGACGGATACTGAAGTATCCGGAGGAGGAGCAACGAAGCGATGCGACGGAAATCGGCGGAAATACGACGGGAGTAACCTGTTCGGTGTTCTAGCATCGAGGGCATCGCGGCGCCCGCTACGTGCGCGACGGCCGCGCGATGGCCGCGAGCATGACGTCGAAGGGCGCCGGCACGCCGAGCCATCGCTCGAACGCGAGCGCTCCCTGACGCGCGAGCATCCCGAGGCCGTGCGTGTTCGAGAGGCCGCGCGACCCGGCCGCCCGCAGAAATGGCGTGTCGAGCGGCGCGTAGACGACGTCGAGCGCGACGGCATCGTCGGGAACGCTCTGCCAGGCGACCGCGCGCGCGACGGGCTCGCCGGGGGCCGCGCCCTCCATCCCGCAGCTCGTCGCCTGGACGACCGCGGCGAGATCCGCGGCCTCGATGGGCGGCGCGACGAGCGGCTCCGTCGTGATCGCCGTGTCCAAGACGTTCGCGCGCGCGAAGGACGCGAGCATGTCGGTCCGAAACGCGTCTCCCGCGGCCGGATCGTCGAAGGCCCGCGCCCGCACGACGAGGCGCGCGACGCCCAACGACTTTGCGAGGGCCGCCATCGCCGCGCGGGCCGCGCCGCCGCTACCGACGACGACCGCGGTCTTCCCTTCGAACGGCGACGGCGCGAGCGGCTCCGACGATCCCGTCGAGCGAGCCTGCGCGCGCGCGAGCTCGACGAGCTCGACCGCGAGCGCGGGCGCGTCCGTGTTGTAGGCGCGAACGCGGCCCTCGGGCGTGCGCACGAGCGTGTTCGCCGCGAGGACGAGCTCCACGCTGTCGTCGCGTTCGTCGACGAAGTCGAGCACGCGTTGCTTGTACGGAACGGTCACGTTGAGCCCGGCGAAGTCCCCGCGCCGCAAGGCGTCGACCCGCGCCTCGAGATCGTTCGGCTCGGTCGCGAGCGCCTCGTACGTGTGCGGGAGGCCGAGCGCTCGGTAGGCGGCGGCGTGCAAGAGCGGGCTCTTCGAATGCGCGACGGGGTTGCCGAGGAGCGCGAAACGCAAGGCGGTCATCGCTTCTTTTTCCGTGAATTCGACGATTTTTCGGCGGACGCGGGGGTGTTCGGGATCGCCGCCGGGGCGGCGTCCGGAGCGTCGTTTGGCGCGCCCGACGAGGTCGAAGGCCCATGGCCCGCATCGCTCATGGGTGCAGTTTGCACATGTTCGTCGTGCACGCTCTCGACCCGCGCGTCGAAGCCACCGCGGGCGACGCGCACGGTCACCCGCGCGCCCGGGGCGATCTCCGACGCGTCGCGGACGGCACGACCGTCGTGCGTGGCGATGGCATATCCCCGAGCGAGGACCTTGAGCGGGCTCATCGCGTCGAGGCGCCCGCCGAGCTCCGCGAGCGTCGCGCGCCGCGCGGTGACCCTTCGTTCGACGAGCTCGACGAGGCGGCCGGCGACCTTCAGGAGCTTGGCCTCGTCGCGCGCCAAACGCTCGCGAGGGTGCGCGGCGACGAGCCTCGCCGAGAGCTGTCGTTGCCGCTCCCGGTGCTGCGTGAGTCGCCGCGTCGTCGCCCGCTCGAGCCGCGTCCGCTGGTCGTCGACGCGCTGCTGCGCCCCCGCGATGAGCAGACGCGGGTCCCCGAACGCGCGCGTGAGCCGCTCGGACTTCGCGCGCTCCTCCACGAGCCGGGCGTGCATCGCGCGACGCAAGCGCATCGAGCGCTCGTCGAGCAGCCGCCGCCGCGCGGCGCGATCGGGCACCACCATCTCCGCCGCTTGCGACGGCGTGGCCGCGCGTGCGTCCGCCGCGAAGTCGACGAGCGTGACGTCGACCTCGTGCCCGACCGCGCTCACGACCGGCACGCGACACGCGGCGACGGCACGGACGAGCGCTTCGTCGTGGAACGCCAAGAGATCGTCCTGCGAGCCGCCGCCGCGACCGACGATGATGACGTCGACGCCCTCGACGCGCTGGAGCTGCTCGAGCGCGCGCCGGACCGACTCCGCCGCGAACGCCCCTTGGACCTGCGCGGGCGCGAGCAGGACGTGCGCGCCGCCGCGTCGGAACGCGACCTTGCAGATGTCGTGGATGACGGCGCCCGCCGAGCTCGTGACGACGCCGACGATGCGCGGCTCGTGCGGCAGCGGGCGCTTCTTCTCGGGCGCGAACAGCCCTTCGGCGGCGAGCTTCTGCTTCAGCTTCTCGAGGGCCTCGAGCAGCGCGCCCTTGCCGGTCGGCTCGAGGCGATCGCCGACGAACTGCAAACGCCCCCGCGGCGACCAATACGCCGGCTTGCCGCGCACGCGCACGCGCGCGCCGTCCTTCACGAGCGCGCGCGTCCGAGGCGTGACGTTCGTGCGGTACAAGACGACGTCGAGCGACGCGTCTTCCTCTTCGTCTTTGAGCGAAAAATAGACGTGACCGCTCGGCGCGGGACGAGCGCCCGACACCTCGCCTTCGACCCACACGGCTTCGTTGAAGGCCCGGTCGAGCGTCCGACCGAGGAGCCGCCCCAACGCGCCGACGGAGAACACCTCGGGCGTCGCTTCCGCGACCGGCGGCGACTCGACGACCGGCGAGGGCACGGCGACGACGTCGAGCGGCGGCGCCTCGGGCTCGTTCGGCGCGGCGACCTTCTTCGGAGGCTCGAAGAAGAAGTCGAAGCTCAGGCTCTCGCCCGGACGCGGACGCCGCTCGCTCACGTCCGCCTCAGACCTGGTCGAACTCGACGGGGCGCATGTTGCGGTGGCGCTTCTCCTGCTCCGTCGCGAAGCGGAGCCGCTCGTAGAGCGCGACCACGTCCGTCTTGATGCGGTCGATGTGGATCTCCGGCGAGCTCTTGTCGAGCGACGTGAGCACGAGGTTCCCTGTCCCCATGATCCGTTGCCCGAACGGCCGCTCGACGACGTAGTCGACGACGCGGTAGAGATCGACCTGCTCCATCCGCTTCGACAGCCACCCGCGCTCGATGACGATGCGCTGGCTGGTGATCCGGTACTTCACCGAGCGGGTCCGGAACCACGCCACGAGAAGCGAAATCCCGAGCGTGAGGACCGCGACGGTCGCGGCGCCCAGCCCTGGCACGAGGGCCGGCCGTCCTTCGTAGAGGAGCTCTTCTTGGCCCGAAACCCCGGGCATGAGGCCTTCCTTCGGCGCAGGCACGTGTTCCAACGGCGCTTGGCTCATCGCCCGCGAGGTTACCACGGGTCCGGCCGAAACCCGGGGTCCACGCGAACCCCGCCCGACCTCCAATTTTCAGCCGTTTTCCGCGCATCCGATGTAACGATGGCGGGGTCATGCCCCGCACTTTCAAGAAGGTCCTCGTCGCCAACCGCGGCGAAATCGCCGTCCGCGTCATCCGCACGCTCCACGAGATGGGGATCCGCGCCGTGGCGATCCATTCGGACGTCGATCGCGCCGCGCTGCACGTCCGCATGGCCGACGAGGCCTACTCGGTCGGCCCCGCGCAGGCCTCCGAGAGCTACCTGCGCATCGACAAGGTCCTCGACGTCGCGAAGAAGTCCGGCTGCGACGCCGTCCACCCGGGCTACGGCTTCCTGAGCGAGAACCCCGAGTTCGCCGACGCTTGCGAGCAGGCGGGCATCACCTTCATCGGCCCCCCCGCGAGCGCGATGCGCCAAATGGGCTCGAAGACCGCCGCGCGCACGAAGATGGAAGCCGCCGGCGTCCCGATCGTCCCCGGCGCCATGTGCAACACGACCGACGAGGCGATCGCCGCGGCCAAGAAGATCGGCTTCCCCGTCATGCTCAAGGCCGCGGCCGGCGGCGGCGGCAAGGGCATGCGCCTCGTGTCCGCCGAGGGCGAGATGGCGAGCGCCTGGGAGCGCGCGCGGTCCGAGGCGAAGAAGTTCTTCGGCGACGACACGGTCTACATCGAGAAGGCCATCCTCCGGCCGCGCCACGTCGAGATCCAGGTGCTCGGCGATCGCGACGGCAACATGGTCCACGTCTTCGAGCGCGACTGCTCCATCCAGCGCCGCAACCAGAAGGTCGTCGAGGAGACGCCGTCGCCCGCGGCCTCGCGCGAGCTCGTCGCGCGCATGGGCGCCATCGCGGTCCAGGGCGCGAAGGCCGTCGGCTACCACAGCGCCGGCACGTTCGAGTTCCTCCTCGCCGAGGACGGCCAGTTCTACTTCCTCGAGATGAACACGCGCCTCCAGGTCGAGCACCCCATCACCGAGCTCGTGAGCGGCCTCGATCTCGTGCGCGAGATGGTGCACGTCGCGCAGGGCGAAAAGTTGCAGTTTACACAGACCGACCTGGTCTCGCGCGGCGCCGCCATCCAGTGCCGCGTGTCCGCGGAGGATCCGTCGAACGGCTTCCTCCCCTCGCCCGGGCGCATCGAGCGGCTCGTCACGCCGGCCGGCCCCGGCGTCCGCGACGACGGCGGCGCGTACCCCGGCGCGGAGATCTCGAGCTTCTACGACCCGCTCGTCTCCAAGCTCTGCGTCTGGGCGCCGACGCGCGAACGCGCCGTGCAGCGCATGCGTCGCGCGCTCTCCGAGTACGTCGTGACGGGCATCCGGACGAACCTCGCGTTCCACGATCGGCTCTTCACGCACCCCGAGTTCGTCGCCGGCCACTACGACACGGGCTTCATCGAGCGGCACAAGGAGGCCTTGCTCGGCTACCCGCCCGTCCCCGAGGTCGACCGTGAGGCCGTCGCCGTCGCCGTCGCGATCGCCGCGGCCCGCATGGAACGCGCGACGGGCCAAGCGTCGGCCGAGCAGGGCGAAGCCGGGTCGCGTCTGTCGCCCTGGGTGGCGACGCACCGCGCCAGCGCGCTTCGTTCGTAGCTCCGCAACGCCGACACCCCTCGAAAGCAAACGCCCCGCCTCGTCGCGAACGACGAAGCGGGGCGCATGGGAGCGGCCTTTCGAGGCGCTCGTGTTCGCTCAGTTCGAAGCGTCGCCGGCGTCGCCGCCCGCATCCTCGCCCGCGTCGGAGCCGCCGTCCGAACCGCCCGCGTCCGGCGGGAACAGGTCGTCGAGCGCGCACTCGGCTTTGCAGTTCTGGTTGGCACACTGGTAGATGCCGAGCCCGATCCCCTGCACGGACTCGGAGGGCGCACCGTTCTCCGCGGCCGCGGCCGTCGCACAGTTGAGGAACGAGTCGGTGCCCTGCGCGACGCAACCGACGGTGGCGCCGACGAACCCACGGCACTCGCAGTCCGCGTTGCACAGCTCCAGCGCCGCGTTGCAGTGCGACCGGAGACATCCGAGGCAGATGCCCGACGACGACGCCCCATCCGCGATGGCCGCGTCGGGAATGTCCGCGAGGAAGTCCTTGCTCTTGTCGCAGTCGTCGGTCGGCCCGCCGCTGTCGCTGCCGGAATCCGCCGTCGGCGTACTGCCGTCTTTGCCCGCGTCTTCCGTCGACGGGCCCGGCGTCGGATCCTCTTCTTCCCCTCCACAGGCGACCACGGCAAGCCCCGCCGCAGCGAGCGAAGCGAAACCAAGAACGATGAAAGCTCGAATGCGCATGGGTTCCTCCAGCCGTAGAGCTCTACACGATGACCTGTACCGACGCCAGATGTCGCGCGGCCGCATGACACCTCATTCGCGACATGTGCGCACCTCTGATACCTGGCGCGCCTCCTGCGCGCCTCCTGCGCGCCTCTCGTGCCCGACGCTCCTTGGCGTACGCGGTCAGCGAGAGGTCAGGACGAGCGGCGCGATGGACCGCGCGGTGCTAGTTTTTCGAAGGTCGCAAGCTCTCGGCGGTTCGGGCGGTGTTCATGCGTCGGCCTTTCTCGAGTCTCCAGCGTTGGCCCTTGGTGCGCGCGCACGCGCCCCGCGCGCCGCACCGCTCCGCGCGGTTCGCGGCGTTCGGCCTCGCCCTGGTGATCGCCGTCGCGACCGTGCTCCTCCCGATCGCGCCGCTCCCGCGCATCGTCATGGGCGTCGCCGCGATCGCATGCTTCGTCGTCGCGCTCCGGCTCCGTGAGCGCGCCGCCCGTCGCCCCTTCGCCGCGACGGGCGCGTTCGTCGAAGCCACCCCGGAAGGTTTGTCGCTCGTGTCGGAGTCGGGGAAGAAGAACCTCGTTCCCTCTTGGAACGGCCCCCTCGGCGTCGTGCTCCTGGCGTCGTACGGGCGCCCCACCGCGCTCCTCGCCGTGAGCGCGCCCACGCAAATGCGCTTCGTCGCCGTGCGCCTCGACGGCAAGAGCGACGACGACGACGCAACCCTCGCGAAGATCACCGTGCTCGCCGACTTGGATTTGATCGACGGCGTCACCCACGAAGCCG
The DNA here is from genome assembly GCA_044226145.1 of Labilithrix sp. Taxonomy (GTDB): domain Bacteria; phylum Myxococcota_A; class Polyangia; order Polyangiales; family Polyangiaceae; genus Labilithrix. The sequence goes on from JBGAHN010000050.1 coordinate 15,732, forward strand.
CGCTCTCGTCGGCCGACGCTGCGACCCTCGTCCGCTGCATCACCGAGCGGTGCCCGGACGCGCTCGGTCGCGTCTATTCGAACGACGGCCGGCGCACCCCCATCGCGCTCGACCGCGCCGAGCTCGTCGTCGGCGAGCGACGCATCGACCTCACGAGCGCGCTCGAGTGGCGACCGCTCATGTTCCACGAATCGACGGGGCAGACCGCTCCCCTCTTCCAAGCGACGTGGATCCGCCAGGCCGCGCTCGAGCTCGTGCTCGTCGCGCCGATGCCCGCGTCGCTCCTCCCGCGCGACGCCAGCGCCAAGGACGTCGGCGGTCGCGTGGGCCATGCGCTGACGCGCGATCTGCGGCTCCTGCAAGCGCAAGCCGAGCCGCCTCCTCCGCGCGACGTCCGCGTGCCCATCGATCGCCCCTTCATGCTGGTCGTGCGGCGCGCGCTCTCGGAGGCGCCGCTCGCCGTCCGGATCCCGACCTCGACCACGACGCGATCGGGCGCCGAACGCCGTAGCCCGCTCGCCTGATCGCGCCTCACTTTTTCGCTCTGCTCCGATCGGCGTGGGTCTGCCATGGCGTCCGTCGTGCGCCGCGCGCATTCGCTCGCGCGCGGCGAAATCCGCGGTCCATGCACGACGGAACCCGCTATAACGGCCGGCCTCATGGGACGCTTCTACGTCACGACGCCGATCTACTACGTGAACGACGTGCCGCACCTCGGCAACGCCTACACGACGATCGTGGCCGACACCCTCCGCCGCTTGCACGGCGTCGTCGGCGACGAGACGTTCATGCTCACGGGCACCGACGAGCACGGACAGAAGATCGAGCGGCAAGCGAAGGAGGCGGGGCTCGCGCCGAAGGCGTTCACCGACGGCTTCAGCCAGCGCTTCCGTGAGGCGTGGCCCAAGCTCGAGGTCCTCGCCGACCGCTTCATCCGCACGACCGATCCCGATCACGAAGCCTTCGTCACCGAGCTCTGGAAGAAGATCGCCGATCGGCGCGACGAAAACGGCCAGAGCGATCTCTACGAAGGCGAATACGAAGGCTGGTACTGCATCGGCTGCGAGGCGCTGAAGACGGAGAAGGAGCTCGAGCAGCCCGGCAACCTCTGCCCGCTGCACAAGAAGCCCGTCGAGAGGGTCAAGGAGCGCTCCTACTTCTTCCGCCTGTCGCGTTGGGAGAAGCCGCTGCTCGATTTCTACGCGCGGCACCCGGACTTCATCCAGCCCGAGTCGCGCCGCAACGAGGTCCTGTCCTTCATCGGAGGCGGGCTCAAGGATCTGAGCGTCTCGCGCACGACGTTCAAATGGGGCATCCCCGTGCCCGGCAACCCGGACCACGTCATGTACGTATGGTTCGACGCGCTCGCGAACTACCGGAGCGCGCTCGGCGACGGTGACGCGGCGCGCTTCTGGCCGCCGAACGGGAAGGTCGTCCACCTCGTCGGCAAAGACATCCTGCGCTTCCACGCGATCTTCTGGCCGGCGTTCCTGTTGAGTGCAGGATACACGGAAGAGGAGCTCCCGAACGTCGTCTTCGCGCACGGCTTCCTGACGATCGACGGGCAGAAGATGTCGAAGTCGCTCCGCAACACGGTCGACCCGCTCAAACTGGCCGCCGAGCTCGGACCCGACGTGCTCCGTTACCACCTCTTGCGCGCCGTCGCGTTCGGGCAGGACGGCGACTTCGACCACGAGGCGCTGCTCGAGCGCTACAACGCCGACCTCGGCAAGAACCTCGGCAACCTCCTGTCGCGCGTCCTCGGGCTCTGCACGAAGCTCACCGGCGGCAAGCACCCGGCCGACGACGTCGCGACGGACACGCCGCTCGAGGCCGAGCTCTTCGATCGCTACGAGGCGCACGTGCAGGCCGCGCGCGACGCCTGGCTCGCGATCGCGCCGCACGTCGCGCTCGAGCAGACGATGGCGCTGTCGAGCGCCGCGAACCAGTACGTCGATCGCGCCGCGCCTTGGGCAGCCGCGAAATCGGGCGATGACGCGCGGGTGCGGAAGATCCTCTCGCGGCTGCTCCGCGTGCTCGAGGCGCTGAGCGTCATGCTTTGGCCAGCGATGCCGGAGAAGAGCGACGCCATGCGCGCGCAGCTCGGCCTCCCGCCGCTCGCGCCTTCGATCGGCAAGGATCTCTGGCCGACGAAGATGCCGCCCGTGCACGCGGAGCTCCCGCTCGCGCCGGCCGGCCCGCTGTTTCCGACGCTCGACGCCGACGCGCAGAAGAAGCTGCTCGACAAGCTCGTACCGAAGGTCGAAGCCTCGGAGACCGCGAAGGACGGCGCGAAAGGCGGCGCTTCGAAGGGCGGCGACGCGAAGGCAGAAGCCGGCGAGGCGGGCGCAACGATCGACTACGACACCTTCGCGAAGACCGATCTGCGCGTCGGGCTCGTCGTCGCGGCCGAGAAGGTGCCGAAGAAGGACAAGCTCCTGCGCCTCCGCGTCGATCTCGGAGAGGCCGAGCCGCGCACGATCGTGGCGGGGCTCGCGCTGTCGTTCAAGCCCGAAGCGCTCGTCGGCAAGAAGGTGATCGTCGTCGCGAACCTCGCGCCGCGCGAGTTCGGATCGGCGGACTTCGGCGCGGGCAAGGAGAAGCTCGTCTCGCACGGCATGCTGCTCGCGAGCGGCCCGTCCGAAGATCTGCGCCTCGCGACGATCGACGGCGACGCGGCGCCGGGCTCCCGGCTGAAGTAGGCGGCCGCTCGCGACGACGTCCCCGCGCCCGAAGGTCCTCGTCCGGGACGTTCAGGCGCGGAGGACACGCACGCCAGGGAAGAAGGTGCGAAGGCGTTCGAGATCGGCGACGTCCGACGTGTAAACCACGCCGCCCCGGCGAGCCGCCGAGGCCATCACCACGGCGTCCGCCATCGTCGCGCCCACCACAGCGGCCAGCGCGTCGCCCGCGGCGCGCGCCAACGACTCGTCGAGCGGCTCGACGAGCACGCCCGCGAGGATGCGAAGCCGAGCGTCCGTGCGGCCTCGCCACCACTCCGCGATCGCGACCGATGGAACCATGACTGGGAGCCGCAGCTGTCGAGCGCGGACGACGACGTCGATCATGCGCTGCTTTCTCCGCTCCAGCGCGATGAGCGCACCGGTGTCGAAGGTGAGCGCGACGTTCATGGGCTCTTTCGTCGCCGCAGGGATCGGGCGCGCTTCGGGGCCGGTGGGAGCGGCACCCGCCATTCGGCCTCGACCGCCCGGAGGGCTTCGGCGTCGGGCCGATAGCCTTCGGTGAGCCAGTCGATGAGTTCGTCGGCGCCGTCTTCGTAGCGCGCGAGCCTGGCGAAGTCGCCGATGAGCGCGGACAGGTTGCCACCGTACAGCCGCTTCGCCCGCTGGCGTAAGACCGTCAGATCCTCCTTCTGGAGAGACACGGAGATCTTCTCGGTGCGGACCGGCCTAGGCATCCTACTCGAGTAGCATGGGAAGCAGGATGCGTCCATCGGGGGCACACGGCCTGCGCCAGTGCTCTCTCACGAAACGACCACCGAAGTTCTGCACGTCGCGACGATCGACGGCGATGCCACACCGGGTTCGTGGTCGAAATGACCTGCGTCAAACGCGACGGACGAGCACCCGAGGGACGCCGTAGCGGACGAGATCATCGACGTCGCTCGTGTAGACGAGGCTGCGTGTCTCGCGGGTCAGGAGCGCGACGTGAGCGTCGATGACGTCCGCCCGCCCGATGTTCGACGGAGCACGCGCCACGAACTCGCCCACGCGTCGTGCCTCCATCGCATCGAGAGCGACGACGACGAGGACGTCTTTTTTGAGGAGGGCTGAGAGGCGCGCGCTTCGAGGCCCACCTCGCCACGATTGCGCGAGCGCTCCCCCCGACACGCGAATCGGTAGGCCACACGCGATGGCCTGACGGACCACGTCCGTCAACTTCCCCTCCTCGACGGCGAGAAGGGCTCCCGTGTCGAACACCAACCCGGGTCGCGGCTCAGACGCGCTTGCGACGTTTCGCGCGCCCATGTCCACCCCTCTCCGAAACGAGTCCGGCGCGCTCGAAGTCGGCGAGCGCTGCGGCTTCGCCTCGTCGGACCTCTTCCGGCGTACGGCCGTCTTCACGGTTCCAGCGCGCGATCATCTCCTCGAACGACTCGTCTTCGGCTTCGCGGTCGATGAGCCGCGCGATGTAGCCGCTCACGCTCGGGGCGCGACCGCTCTTCACGACGGCCTTCGCCCTCGCCAGCGTCCGATCCGGTAGGCTCACCGCGATCTTCTTGGTCATACCGGAGTATATACTCCGTGGGCAAGGGAGCTGCCAGGCCGTCGATGAGCCTTCCACGAACGAGCTCCCGACGTTCGGGAGCTCAGCTCCAGGCCGACCCATTCTTCGCGAAGTCCCGGCACCGATCCGTCCTCCGAGAAGCCCCGACGACGCGGTCGACGACGACGCTCAGGTCGCGACGACGCGGTCGACGACGAGCGGCAGGCGCGGCGGCGCGGCATCGCCATAGGCGAAGGCGTCGGCCACCCGCGAGAGCAACGCCTCGCCCGCCGCGCGATCGCGCACGAACAGGCGCGCGACGACCTCGCCCTTCTCGACGCGATCGCCGGGCTTCTTCGGCACCTCGATGCCGACGGCCGGATCGACGGCTTGATCGGCGCGCGTGCGCCCGGCGCCCATCGCGACGCCGGTGAGGCCGATGGCGAGCGCGTCGACGGCGGTGACGAAGCCCGCGCGCGGCGCCACGACGTCGACCACCACCTTGGCCACCTCGAGGCGCGACGGATCGGCGACGACCTTCGCGTCGCCACCTTGCGCCGCGACCATCTTCTCCATGACCGCGAGCGCCTTGCCGGAAGCGATGGCCGCCTCGAGGGACTTGCGCGCCTCGGCCACGTCCTTCGCCACGCCGCCGAGGACGAGCATCTCCGCGCCGAGCACGAGCGTGCACTCGACGAGATCCGCGGGACCTTTGCCGTGCAAGACCTCGAGGGCCTCGCGCGTCTCGTTCGCGTTGCCGACGGCGACGCCGAGGGGCGCGTCCATGCGCGTGAGCACGCCGACGACCTTCTTACCGGCGCGCGTCCCGACGCGGACGAGCTTGTCGGCGAGCTCTCGCGCGCGCGCTTCGTCCTTCATGAAGGCGCCGCGGCCGACCTTGACGTCGAGCACGAGGCCGTCGATGCCCTCGGCGAGCTTCTTCGAGAGGATCGACGCGACGATGAGCGGGATCGATTCGACCGTCGCCGTGACGTCGCGGAGCGCGTAGATGCGCTTGTCCGCAGGCGCGATCTCCTTCGTCTGGCCGATCATGCACGTGCCGATCTCGCCGACGATGCGCGCGAAATCCTTCACCGGCAGGTCCGTGCGGAATCCCGGAATGGCTTCGAGCTTGTCGAGGGTTCCTCCCGTATGACCGAGCCCGCGGCCGCTCACCATCGGCACCGGCACACCGCACGCGGCGACGAGCGGCGCGAGGCAGATCGAGACCTTGTCGCCCACGCCGCCGGTCGAGTGCTTGTCGACCTTCACGCCGGAGACGCCCGCGAGCTCGAGGACCGAGCCCGAGTGGAGCATCGCCTCCGTGAGCGCGACGGTCTCGGCGTCGTCGAGGCCACGGAAATAGACGGCCATCAAGAACGCCGCCATCTGGTAGTCCGCGAGGGTCCCGTCCGTGAACGAAGCGACGAGCCGCGCGATTTCGGCCCCGAAAAGCGCCTGACCATCGCGCTTGGCGGCGAGAAGCTCCACGAGCGTGCGTTCCATCGTCCCACCATACCTCAAGACGCCCCGCCCCTCCGATCGGCTTCGTCGTTTCGGCCGCGAATCCTGCGGCAGAAAGGTCCGTTCGCGGGCGATCCTCCCGCCGCCGTTGTGGGGTACGCTCGCGGACCGATGCGACCGACACGGACACGGGCGATCGTCGCCATCGGGGCCGCGCTGGGGAGCGCGCCGCTCGCGCTCGGTTGTTCGCGCACGGGCGAACGCCCGAACGACGAAGCTCCGCCCGACGCCGCCGCCGATCCCGTCACGAGCGCACCGGCCGTCGACGCCGGAGCCGTCGACGCCCAGGGATCGAAAGAAGGCTCGAACGAACCGCCCGCGTGTGGGCACGAGAACGAACCCGACTGCCCTCTCCAAGCGTGGATGAAGGCGACGGCGAACGACGCGGTGCGCTCCAACGATCCCGACGAGCTCGCCGCCGCGTTCGACACGATGGTCCGCTTCGCGCCCCCCGATCGGTACCCGAACTGGATCTCGATCGCCCAAGACGGCGCGCGCGTGGCGCGGCAGGGCGACCCCGAAGCGGCGCGGGCGGCCTGCCGATCGTGCCATGTCCAATACGAAGGCCCTTACCGCGCCGAGCTGCGCGCGCGACCCTTGTGACCGATGGCCGGCTCCACGACGCTCCCCCCGCGCCGAGATTCTCTCTTTCCCGTGCCGCCACGGACGGACTCGCTCCGCCCCTCGCGCCTGCCGAAGAAGCCGCGCGCGGGCCGTCCGCAAGGGCGCTTCACCCAGCACCGACGCATCGACAAACTCCGCGAGCTGCTCGAGAGCGAGCCCCGCGGGCTGACGCTCGAAGAGCTCGCGAACATGCTCCGGATGACGCAGCGATCGGTGCGCCGCTACCTGCGCGAGCTCGGGGGCGCGACGGAGCTCGAGTCGGTCGCGACCGCGCCCGGCGGCGCGCACCTCTGGCGCATCAAGCCGAGCGAACGCGGACGCGCGGTGCCTCTCCGTCGCTCGCAGGCCTACGCGATCCTCGCGACGCGACGCGCCCTCGAGGTGCTCAAGGGATCGGCGCTCCACGACGAGATCGATCTCGCGCTCGGGCAGATCGAGCAGGTCGCCAAGACGCCGTTCCGCGCCTCGGGGAAGACGGAGATCTCGGGCGAACGAAACCTCGAAGCGCGCTTTTTCTGGCTGCCGCCGGCGGCGCGCACGTACGCCGCGCGCGGTGAAGATCTCGACGAGCTCTTCCGCGCCGTCGCCGATCTCCGCGTGCTTCGCTTCCGGCCGAAGTCGAAGCCGGGCGAGCCGCGGGCCGATCGCGTGGCCTTCCAGCCGTACGCGCTCGTCGTGCACAAGGGCACGATCCTGACGATCGGCGCGGCGGTCCGAGCGGCCCTCGCGGACGGGCACGCGTCCCGTCGCCCGCGCGACGAAGAGACCTCGCTCGAAGCCGTGCCGCTCGACGCGATGACCGAGCTCCGCGCGAGCGAGACGGAGCACTTCACCCTCCCGGCGACGTTCGACGTGAACGACTACGTGCACGGCGAGTTCGGCTTCGGCCGCGCGCAGAAGACGCGCGTCATCGTCGAGTTCGAGGCGCGCGTCGCCGACGACGTCCGCACGAAGAAGTTCCACCGCGAACAAAAGCTCGGCACCTCGCCCGACGGACGCGTGCGCATCTCGCTCCCGCGCGTGAACGACGACGCGCTCGTCGGTTGGGTGCTCTCGTTCGGCGACGCCGCGCGCATCGTCGAACCCTCCGATCTCGTTCGACGCATCGCAGACGTCCTGGACCGTGCACGACAGAGGTATCGATGACCCAACGAGCGTTCGACATCGTCCTTTTCGGAGCGACCGGCTTCACCGGCAAGCTCGTCGCGGAGTACCTCGCGAAAGTCCGCGGATCGCGCCTCCGGTGGGCGCTCGCGGGCCGGAACGAGGCCAAGCTCGCCGAGGTCCGGAGCGAGCTCGCGCGCATCGATCCGTCGCTTTCGGACATGCCCCTCGCCGTGGCCGACGCGCTCGATCCCGCGTCCCTCGACGCCCTCGTGCCGCGCGCGCGCGTCGTCGTCTCGACGGTCGGCCCGTTCGCGCGCTACGGCCAGGCGCTCGTCGAAGCCTGCGCCCGCCACGGCACGCACTACGCCGACATCACCGGTGAGGTACCCTTCATCCGCCGGTCGATCGACGCATGCCACGCCGTCGCCGAAGGCACGCGCGCGCGCATCGTCCACGCGTGCGGCTACGACTCGATCCCCTCGGACCTCGGCGTCCACGTCCTCTGGCACCACGCGCAGGCCCGAGGCTGCGAGCTCCGATGGGCCAAGGGGTTCGCGGGCAAGACGAAGGGCGGCGTGAGCGGCGGCACCGTCTCGTCGATGCTCACGTTGATGGAAGAGGCGAGCCGCGATCGCGCGACGCGCCGGCTCCTCGTGAACACGCGGGCGCTCGATCCCGAGCCGTCCGCGCGCGAACGCACGGAGCCCGATCAACGCGGCGTGCGCTTCGATCGGGACATCGCGCGCTGGACGGCGCCCTTCGTGATGTCCGTGGTCAACACGCGCGTCGTCCGCCGCTCGAACGCGCTTTTGCACTACGGGACGAGCTTCCGGTACGACGAAGCGATGAGCATGCCCAAGGGCCCCAAGGGCCTCGTCGCCGCCTCCGCGATCACGGCCGGGCTCGCCGGGCTCGTCGCCGTCGCGTCGGTGCCTGTCGGTCGGTCCTTGCTCGCCAAGACGCGCCTCGCGCAATCCGGCAGCGGCCCCTCCGAGCGCGCGCGCGAGCAAGGTTACTTCGAGGTCCTGTTCGTCGGTGAAGCCGCCGAGCGCGACGCGAAGGAGGGCCGTCGGCTCCGCCTCGAAGGCCGCGTCGCGGGCCGCGGCGATCCCGGCTACGGCGCGACCGCGCGCATGCTCGGCGAATCGGCGCTCTGTCTCCTCGAGGACGAGCGCGCCCTACCGCCGCGCTGGGGCGTGCTGACGCCGGCCTCCGCCATGGGCATGACGCTGGTGGAGCGCTTGAAGAAAACGGATTTCACCTTCGACGTCTCGGACGCCCCCGCAACGTGACGCGACGATGCGGTGACGCGGTGACGCGCGACGGCTCGCCAACGAAAGCACGCCCAGCCGAAGGCACGATCGCGAAGTGACGCACCACGGCGAACGACGTGTCGTCGCACCTGCGAGGCACGGCGCCGTCCATGGATGAATTTGCGTCGTCTTCGTCATCGTGAAACAAAGATCCCATGTCCGCGTTGCACGTCGTGCCCGAGCCCGTCACGTCGAAGAAGCCTCCGGTCGATCCGTCGACGTTGAGCCACCGCGAGCTCTTGCGTGGCCCCTTCTGGCAGCGCATTCCCGCGTACGCGAACGTCGGCGAAGAGCAGTTCCTCGACCACAACTGGCAGGCCAAGCACACGATCACGAACCCGGCGAAGCTCCTCGCCGCGCTGCAAAACCTCGTCTCGCCGCAGTTCATCGAGGACGCCGAGGAGGGCTTCAAGCACGCGCCGATGACGATCCGCGTGAGCCCCTACCTGCTCAGCCTGATCGACTGGGAGCGCCCCTACGAAGATCCCTTGCGCGTGCAGTTCGTCCCGCTCGCGTCGCGGCTCTTGCCGGATCACCCGAAGCTCGACCTCGACTCCCTCCACGAGCAGGCCGACGCCCCCGTCCCCGGCCTCACCCACCGCTACCCCGACAAGGCGCTCTTCCTCGCGCTCGACACGTGCCCCGTCTATTGCCGCTTCTGCACGCGCAGCTACGCCGTCGGCATCGACACCGAAGAGGTCGAGAAGGTCAGCCTCAAGGTCTCGAACGAGCGCTGGGCGCGGACCTTCGAGTACATCCGATCGCGCCCCGAGCTCGAGGACATCGTCATCTCGGGCGGCGACGCCTACCAGCTCCGCGCGGCGCAGGTCGAGGAGATCGGCGACGCCTTGCTCGCCATCCCGCACGTGCGCCGCATGCGCTTCGCGACGAAGGGCCCGGCGGTCATGCCGCAGAAGATCCTCACGGATCACGCGTGGACCGACGCGCTCACCCGCGTCGTCGAGAAGGGTCGCAAGCTCCACAAGGAGGTCGTGCTCCACACGCACTTCAACCACCCGAAGGAGATCACGGGCATCACCGAAGACGCGATGAACAAGCTCATGGAGCGCGGCGTCGTCGTCCGGAACCAGAGCGTCTTGCAGCGCGGCGTCAACGACACGCCGGAGATCATGACCACGCTCGTCAAGCGTCTCGGCCACGTCAACGTGCACCCGTACTACGTCTACGTGCACGACCTCGTCACCGGCGTCGAAGATCTCCGCACGTCCGTCGACACGGCGATCTACATCGAAAAACACGTGCGCGGCTCGACCGCCGGCTTCAACACGCCGCTCTTCGTCGTCGACGCGCCGGGCGGCGGCGGCAAGCGCGACGCGCATTCGTACGAGTACTACGACCGCGAGACGGGCATCAGCGTCTACCAGGCGCCGAGCGTCAAGCCGGGCGAGTTCTTCCTGTACTTCGACCCCCTCCACCAGCTCTCGACGGCGATGCAGCGACGCTGGATGGATCCGGACGAGCGTGACGCGATGACCGCCGCGGCCATCGCCAAGGCGAAGGAACGGTCGCGCTGAACGTCCGTGGACCGCGCGTCACACCGCGCGTCACGAGCCTGCGGGCCCGAGGGTGCCCACGTCCTCGGTGCGCCGCGAACGCGTCCGATCTCGAACGCATCTTGACCGAAGGTGCGCACGAGGTACCTTGAACGCATGAGAGCGCTGGCCTTCGCGATGCTCGTGGCCGTCGCCTTCGCGGGCTGCAAGGACTTCGATCCGCCTCCGACGCCGCCCTTCCGCGTCTACGTGAAGGTCGAGAGCGACCCTTCGAAGCCCGTCGAAGGCGCGACGGTCGCGCGGGGGACGAAGACGCTGGCGACGACGGACGCCGAAGGTCGCGCGCTCCTGACGATCGCAGGCTCGGAGGGCGAGAGCGTCGACGTCGCGGTGAAGTGCCCGGACCAGTTCCAGTCGCCGCTCAAGTCGACGAGCATCCGGCTGACCCGCTTCGCCGATCCGAAGCGCGTGCCCGAATACGCCGTCGCGTGCCCGCCGACGAAGCGCCGCGTCGTCGTGGCGATCAAGGCCGAAAATGGCGCGAATTTGCCCGTTCGCTACCTCAATCAAACGATCGCGCGCACCGACGCTTCCGGCGCGGCGCACGTGCTCCTGGAAGTGCCGCCCGGCTCGCAATTCCAGATCGGCCTCGACACGAGCGACAACCCGCGGATGAAGCCGCCGAGCCCCACGCGGCCGTTCACCGTCGGCCAGTCGGACGACATCCTCCTCTTCGAGCAGAAGTTCGACGTCGAGCGCATCGCGCCCCGCTACGTCGCCCCGCGCGTGCGCATCCCGCGCGCGATCAACTAACGAGCCGAAGGACGAGCAGCCCCCCGAGGCACGCGCAGGGCCAGCGATCCGATGCGGATCCAGGACTGGGTATTCGATCCCCCACGATGCGACGGGCACTGGATCCTTTATCCCCCAACTGTCAACGAAACGGATCCGGATAGCCGCCGACCCGCGCTGCGCGCCGCTATCGCCCCGCTCCATGGATCGCGTCGAACTCCTCGATTTCCGTGGAAAGCAGGCCGTAAGTGCGGAACTCGGTGGTCCGTCAACACGATGTGGGAGTGGATGCGACCCATGAAACTCGACCTGGCACGGGTCATGGATAGTCCAAGGAAGGCGTCCCGCGTTCACGCGGCGCACGAGGACCCATGACCTCCACGCGCAACACCTCCCGTGACCCCAAAAAGCCGTCGCTGAAGACCGACGAACGAGGTGCCGTGCTCGTCGAGTTCCTCGTCGCGCTCATGCCTCTGATGATCACGTTCTCGTCGTTCGTCCAGCTCGCGCAGATCGCGACGGCTCGGATCGTCGTCAAGCACGCGACCATCGTGGGTGCGCGCGCGGCGGCGGTCATCTCGAACGCCAACCACAACACGCCCGACCAGAAGAGCGGCGACAACGTCGGCGACATCCGCGAAGGTGTCCGCGCGGCGCTCGGGCCCTGGCTCCAGACGATGCGAAAGGTCGACGTCGATGTCCAGGACCAATCGAGCTGCGGGGACCCGTACGGGCTCGTGACGGTCACGGTCAGCGCCGACTACAAGTGCAGCGTGCCGTTCGGTGGGCAACTCCTTTGCGGGACGCACGGCGGAACGCACGACATCACGTTCAAGGTGGGCTTCCCGCACGAGGGCGCTCGGTACAAAGACGGCGGAGGCGCGCAATGTCAGTGAGTGCCGTTCGAAGCTTTCGCGCGTTGCGTGACGACGACGGCGGCGCCGTCATGCTCGTCGGGCTCTGCATGGCGTGCTTCCTCATCGGCGGCCTCTGGTTCCTCATCGGGATCGGCGACGCCATCGTGTTCCGCGACACGATGCAGGAGGCAGCCGACCACGCGGCCTTCACCTCCGCGGCCATTCACGCGAAGGGGATGAACTTCATCGCGGCGATGAACGTCATCCTGCTCGCCATCGTCGCGATCCACATCCTGCTCGGCATCATCCACGACATCGCGCTCGTCGTGTGCATCGTGGGAGGCATCGAGACGTTGGGCGGGGCGTGCGTCCCCTTCATCCGCGTCGCTCGCCCGGCGTACACGAAATACGCGAAGGTCATGAAGAAGGTGGCCAAGGTCATCTCGTACGCCGAGAAGGCCGCCGCCTACGGGTACCCGTACGTCGCCTTCGCCAAAGGCCGCCGGATCGGGAACGAATACGCCGAGAACAGCGTGCGCCAACGCAGCATCCACATCGTCCCTCTCAGCACGTCGCTCGTCCCGACCAACGCGCTGGTCGGTTCGGTCAACGCGGCGTTCCGAACGAACGTCGCCCCCGAAGACTCGAAGGCCGGCCTGCCGGTCACGGGCAAGGAGATGCGTATCCTCTGCGAGAAGATCGCGCAGGTCGGCATCGACAAGCTCGTCGATCTCGCGGGAGGTGGGCTCAACTTCCTCACCAAGGACCTCTTCGACAGCCTCATCGGTGGAGCGCTCCACTACCGCTATTGCAACGGTCTCGGCATGACTCCCATGGAGTCGAAGCTGATCGGCCTTCTCAACAAGGTTCCTGGCTTGAACCGAAACGAAGACAGCGCCGGAGTCGCGGGCGCCGGTGACGGCACGCCCCCGGGCGACGACGAAGACGGAACCAACGGCAATCGAAATGGCAACGGGAATGGAAACGGCAATGGCAACGGGAATGGAAACGGCAATGGGAATGGCAATGGGAACGGAAACGGTGGACTGAGTTCGGCCGTCAACGGCTCGATCGATCCCGGCTTCGACGTGTTCTGGAACTCGAAGGGCCCGATGGTTCCGTGGAGCGGGACGTCCAATGGGAGCCCGTGGCAACAAGTTTGGGCGATGAACGTGCGCCCCCAATACAAGGATTCGAGCGAGCACGCGGTCGCCATCGGGAGCGGAAAGCTCGGCGTCACCTCCACGTCGACGGCGCCGACCTACTTCGCGCAAGCCGAGTACTTCTTCGATTGCACGGAGAACTGGCCGCACGCGTCCTGCAACGGAGACGACAACGCGGGTTACGCGATCAAGTGGCGGGCGCGGCTCCGTCGGTTTCAGCCCGAAGCCTTCGCGCTCCTCGACACCGTCGCCAACGCGGCGACGGGTGACTTCTCCCCGACGATCACGATCGGAGACAACTCGACCACGCTGTTCTCGATTCCGCTCGATGCGCTGTCGCACATCGGAAGCATCGGGGACGACATCTCCGGAGCCGCGTCGAGCACCTCCGCGGATCCCGCCCATGGCAACACCTATCACTGAGGCATCCATGGAATCGCATCGCTCCTTCCGATCGAGACGAAGCCAGCGCGGAGCAGCCTTGGTCGAGGCCGCGGTCGTCATCCCCGTGATGCTCGTCTTCCTCGGCGTCATCACCTTCACGCACAAGTCGTACAGCACGAAGCTCGACAAGCAGACGACGTTGCGCGCGGCGACGCTCTACTACGCATCGCACGCGTGCTCGGGCGAAGCTCCCGCGGGCATCGCCGTGACGACGGAGGGCATCGATCCGGGCGCCGACACGGGCCAAGCGGACTCCGCGGCGGGGAAGTTGGATCCGTCCGTGGGCGCGGGCATCAGCCGCGATTGGAACATGGTGCGCGTCAACCCTGGTGACACGACCGTCACCGGAAGTGCCGTCAACGATCGACGCACGGTCAGCCTCCAGCGTACGATATCCACGTTCAGCGTCGTCGGCTGCAACGAGAAGCGCTACGACAACGAGTGGACGAAGGTCTTTTCGTTCATCAAGGACTACGCGAAAACCGGCGGCGGTTTCATCGACTGAAGGAGTCGCGAACGATGTGGATCCCTCGACTCACCCCAGCACGGAAAGCTCATCTCCGAGGACTCCTCCGCGTAGGCGTGTACGTCAGCGCGCTCACCCTCGTCGCCGGAGCGCTGCGCATTCGCGCGGCGCGCGCCGAGTTCCAAGATCGGAGCGTCGAGGTCGGTCGGCAAATCGCCCACCTCGCGCAAGCGACGCAGAACGACGTCAACAAGGTGTCGCTCAACGGTCAGGCGATGTGGATCGGCAGTTCGCTGAGCGACAAGCCCGTGAAGAACATCCTCGACGGGTACGAGACCTACTGCAAAGACAACGGCGCGCACCCCGCGGAAGAGTGGCAAGCCGTGGCGAAGAAGGCGGACGCCAAGGCCGCCTCCAACTCCATCTTCTCGACGGGCATCTTGCGAGGCGGCGGCGACGCCGAGGGCGCGGTGGTGTGCTTCACCAAGGGTGATCGCACGAGGGCGAGCTTCACGGACGCCGTCAAGTCGTTCCACGAGACCGGTGAGCTCGGCGCGCTCGGCGCCCTCCGCTACGCGTACGCGCGCAAGACGGCGAAGGGCAACACCCTCGTGCTCACGGCCTGGACGGACGACCGGTTCAACGTCGGCAAGCTCGTCCCCGAAGAAGGCAAAGACGCCGCGGGCTTCGACTTCCCGGAGGTCCCGCGGGCGCCCGACTCCGAGCGCGTCTTCTCCACGCAAGTGGACGGGACGCCGTTCGGCTTGAACGTCTACCGGAGCCCGCTCGCGCCCTCGAAGGTCGCGTCGTTCTACGACGAAAAGATGCGCGCGAACGGATGGGGCGTGTTCGACGTGCCGATGGACGAAAAATCCCCCGACGGCACGCCGGTGCTCGGCCGGCTCTACGAACGCGACGGCGTCGTGTTGTCGTTGGCTTCGCACATCGAAGAAGGCGCGTCGTTCACGGCGCTCGGCCTCGCGGGCGTCGGTCCGACGGATCGGTAGCCTCGCGAAGACTTCGGGAGCGATGGGGCGTCGTCGACGCTACATCGCTCCGTAGGCTTTGGTGAGGACCAGCGCGAAGGCCGCGACCAGCACGACCTTCTCCTGCGTCGAAGCGGACGGCACGAAGCGATGGGTACGACAAACCGCGAAGCCGAGCCACGGCACCAGGTATTGCTACAGGCGGCCACATTCTCCGGTCCCTCGCGCGAGCGTGAGGTACGCGAAAAGCGCGAATAGACACGCGGGAAACATCGCCACCGCGAACGTTCGGCGGTCGCGGTCCGTCGCGCGATACGTCCAAATCCCGTGGGTACCGGGCGTGCCCAGTGGCGGCTGTCCTGGAAATAGACCTGCGTGGGATCGCTCGTCAGGATCGAGAACTTGCCCCAACGCGCCCCCGCGCCGTCGCTCGACGCGAAAGGGTCGTTCGGGAACGAAAGGGTGTGTCTCCAATAGGGAGATGCCGAGACCTGATCGCTCTCGGCCGAAGAGAGGCGCGCGTCCGAGCCGCACCCGCAGCGAGCGCGGCGACGACGACCCATGAGGTCGCGCGGAGCGGGCGAGCCCTCCTACGGCCTCCCGCACGAAGAAACGAGACCTTTCCCTTCCATGACATCTTGGGCAGACTCCCCCACTCGCGAAACATCGATTCAAGACGTCAATTCACCGGCGGCTTGACCGGCGACGTCGTCGACGACGCCGCTCCCCAGAACTGGAGGTTGTTGGGTTTGCTCGGGATGGTCAGCTCCGTCGCGACCAGCTTGCTCGGATCCGCGAAGGAGACTTCGAACAAATGGCCGGAGTTGTCGAAGCCGTAGCCGAGGCCTCCCCAGAACGCGAACCCGAAGACGTCCTTGTAAGGGATTGCACCGTAGTTCTTGATCATCTTGCCCGTCTTCGGATCGACTTCGACGATGCAGTCTCCGCTGGTGCACTTGCCACACTCGGCGTCGAAGCAAAACGGCGGAGGCTTGACGGTCAAGTACGTCGGACCATCTTTGATCGACACGATGTCACCGCTCGAAATGAGGCCTCCGGCACCGAGCGCACCGACCTTCGTGATCGCCCCCGTTTTGACGTCGATGCGCACGTAATCCGAGCCGGTATATCCGACGAGCGCCTCTTCGTTCGCGTCCAGCGTCCCCTTCGGAACGAACGACAGCGAGTCAGGGAACCGCGCGCCGCCGATGCTGTTCGTGATGCTCGTGCACTTCGCCGTCGCCTTGTCGATCTTGTACAGCCCCGTGTACGTGTCCCCATAGATGTTCGAATCCGCGTCGATGGCAATGTCGATGACGCCGTCGCTCATGGGGCCGTTGCCGCAACCCTCGAAGTTGCCAATCACGGTGATGGCCTTCGTCACCGGCTCCAGCTTGTAGAGCGTGTGCGGGCTGTGACCGAACACCTCTTTGACGACCTCTCCCACTGGATCCGCCGGGCCTGCGTCGTCGCCGAACGTGCCGTCGCCCGGGTTAGGGCTCGGAGGCTCGTCGTCGTTCTTGCCGGCATCGACCTTCTCGTCGGGCTCATCGACCGGATCGTCGTCGGCGGCTCCGCTCGACGAGCCGCAGTGGCTCGCGCCGACGGCGATGAACACTCCTCCGATGAGCGAAAGGATCGAGAACAATCGATTCGACGTCATACTCATATTTTCAACGATTGCATTTCGCAAAAACTGCGACAACGACAATACTTGCAAATAATACTTTACGAACATCCATCGAAGATAAATCCAATTTTACTTCGACGAACATTCCCCACCCGCATCGTCACGCACGACGACGACCCGCCGCGGCGCCGTCCCCACCACGGCGCCACGTCCGAGCATCGAATCGCCCCCCACACTTCGACCTCAGTTGCAGTCGCCCCCCACACTTCGACCTCAGTTGCAGTCGACCCGCGCGGGGAAGGTTTCTTGGATCGAACACTTCGAAGGATCCGCGCAGACCGAGCAAGGGTTGCTCGCGCAGCGGAGCTCTTTCGAGGCGGAGAAGTAGTAGCACTCTTCCGCGCTGTTCGAACACGTGAAGGAATCGTTGTCACAGCTCGGTCCGAGAGAAGAGTTCGAGGGACACGGAGCGAACTCGCAGCTCGGACCGGATCGGACGACCGTCGAGCCGTCGGGGCAGACCTTCGCCTCTTCGGAGCATCCTTGGGACGCTCCGGGGTTCCCCGGATCCGTCGAATTCGGGTCGCACGCGATTTCGGTGCACGTGATGCCTTCGTCGGTGCACGTGCAATCGTTGCAGCCGTCGAGCGCTTTGAACTTGTCACCGACTTGGTAGACGGTCTTGGCCGTCTCTCCGCCTTCGGACGACACGGGGGTGTTCGGATCTTCCCACGCGCACGTCGTCCCGTCGCCCGTCGGAGAGCCGTTGCTGCGCGTCTGGAGCTGCTCCTCCGCGGTGCCGACCGGAACCTTTCCTTGGCTGCAACCGGCGAGCGCGAAGAGCGCGATGGATCCCATGACGGCAAAGGCATTCGATCTACGAAACATGGCGAGTCTCCTTCGAGTGGCGCCTCGAAGCGCCGAATTGGACAGCGTGTAGGCGTGAGTGGGCCTCACGCGGACGGTTCGTGAAGAAATCGCTGCCGGCCGGAGCTACGGCGACTCGAACCGCTCGGCGCACGAGCGCTTCACACGCGCCGCGAGCGGAGAGCGCGGACTCGCGGCGACGAACGCCGTGGCCGCGGCACGCGCTTCGGAAGAGCGACCACTCGCGCACAAAGCAAATACGCGGACGGCTTTCCGCTCTTCGGCCATGACGCCGTCGGGAAAGCGCTCCTCGTGTTCGCGCAACCACGCGAGCGCGCCTGCGCCGTCCCCGCGAGCGATGGCCGCTTGGGCCGACCGCAGCAACACGACTTCGTCGACGACCGCGTCGGGCACGGAGAGCACGGAGGTCGACGACGGGGGGGCCGCGGCCGATGCGTCCACCGCAAGCGCGTCCGCGGCGCCGGGCGATGCGCGGGTCGACCGAAGCTCGCGCCGAGCCGCCGGCGACGGATCGTCCGGCGCCAAAGGCAAGGACGCGATCGAGACGGACGACGCGACCGCTTCGCTCGAGGGATCGGGCTCGTCGTCGGACACGTCGGGATCGCGCGGCGGCGTTTCGGCCAAAGCGCGCGCGTTCACGGAGGGCGTCGACGCCGATGCGATCGTCGTGACCGCAGGCCGAGGCCCGTCCGGCGCCGTCCACAGCGCGAACGCGCCCCCGGTCGCGGCCGAACCCCCGACGATCGCCACGGCGAGGAGCACCTTGGCCCCCGTCGCTCCGATCGTCCCCGTCAGCACGCCCGTCCCCGTGGCGCCCGTCGCCACGGCGCCCGCCCCCACCCCCGTCGTGGCGCCCGTGCTCGCCGTCGCCGCCGTCGCCGCCTTCGCCGCCTTCGTCGCCTTCGTCGCCGACGACGCGGCG
>JBGAHN010000051.1:0-34447 GCA_044226145.1 Labilithrix sp.
GGCGAATGATCTGTTCGTACTCGCGAACGAGCTCGGCGAGGAGCGCCCGACGAAGCACGCAGCTCGTGGCGACGTCGCCGTCGTCGTCGAGCGCTTCGAAGAGGAAATCCGCCTCTCGGCACGTCACCAGCAAATACCGCTCGGCGAGCGTCGGGCCGAACGCGCCGGCGTCGAGGATGTCCTCGATCGCCGCGCGCCACTCGGCCTTGCGCAGCGGGCTTCCGCCTCGCCACGTCTCTTCGTCGAGGCGCAGATCACGAATCTCCATGGCCATCCGTTCGCGCGGCGCAGTCCGCCCTGGCCCTGCGTTCGACCGCGTCGTTCACTGGGAAGACGGCGTCAGCTTGATCGTCGCCTCGACCGTCCAGTTGAACTTCTCGGCCTGGTCGATGCGGTGCCACGTGAGTTTGCCCTTGAGCTCGGACTCGCCGAGCGTCCCATCGAACACCAGGGTGGCCTTCGGCTTGTTGTCAGGACCCCGATCGAAGTCCATGTGAAAGTTGCCGCCGTCGTTCGTCGCCGAGCGTTTCGTGTAGGTGTGGAGATTCGCCGGCTGGGGAGCGTATTGGCACTCTCCGACGGTCTTCTCTTCCATGAAGGCCTGCACCGCGCCGTCGATCCCGTTACCGGTGTCGTCGATGAACAGATCGGCCTGGATGTTCTTCATCGTCACGCTGTAGAGGCAGGCGCCATCCCCTCCGAACTGCACCGTGGGGGAGGCATCGAGCGTGCCCGACCAGTTCGTGATCTTCTGCGGCTTGCCGCTGTCGGTCCCCGAAGGGGTGCCGCCGTCGTCGGGATTGGGGGTCGACGCGTCCCCCGTGGAGCTGTCCTGCGTGTCGCGCGACGGCGGGTTCTTCAGCACGGGAGGCGCCGCGGGATCCGAGCTGCTGCAAGCCCCGGCGAGCACCGCGCAGACGAAGACCCCCACCGCAGCGTACGAGGGAAACTTCGACCTTCGAGCCGGAGGAGCCCGTCGGCGATCGGCCGAGACACGAGTCATGGTCGTATTTTGTCATCGGACGGCGGTTCCTTCCAACTCCCACGAAGATTTTCTGCGTATGGGGCGAAAAGAGGCCGTTCGTGACCGTCGAAAAACGCCATCGGCGGCGACGGCCATCGCGATCGCGGGATTGGGGGGCTCGGCCCGAGGTGGCACGAACCGTCGGGAGCGTGCTACAGAGCCCCCGATGTTTGCGGCTGTGAGCGCGTGTGTCCTCGGGTTCGCGGGCGGCTTCCGTCACGCGTTCGAGCCCGATCACCTCGCGGCCGTCTCCACCCTCGTCGCCGGGCAGAAGAGCGCGCGCGGCGCCGTTCGCTACGCCGCGGCGTGGGGCGCCGGGCACGGCGCGATGCTGATGGTGGTCGGCGGTGCGCTGGCGCTCTTGCGGGCCGAGCTGCCGGCGCTCGCGACCGACGCGTTCGAGCTGGTCGTGGCCGTCGTGCTCGTCCTCCTCGGGGCGCGTGGCGTCGGGCAGGCGCTGCGCCTCGGGCGCGACGGAACGCCGTTCGTGCACGCGCACGGCGGGACGTCGCACACGCACGGCGGCGCGGTCGACCACGTCCACGTGCGTGGGGTGTCGTTCGCGCGCTTGCCGTTCCTCGTGGGCCTTTGCCATGGCCTCGCCGGCAGCGGCGCGCTCGCCCTGCTCGTCGTCGCGAGCGAGCCGTCGTGGGTCTTCGCGCTCGCCTTCATCTCCATCTACGCGGTGGCCGCCGCGCTGGGCATGTCGGTCCTCGCGGGGCTGCTCGGCTGGCCGCTCGCCCGCGTCGCGCGATCGGACCGCGCGATGGCGGCGCTCGTCGGCGTCAGCGCGCTCGCGTCCTTCGGCATCGGCGTGTGGTGGGCGGCGCTGGCCGTCTCCCGCATCGTCGCGTAGCCGTCACGCGCGGGGCGTCGCCCTCGCGTCGAGGCACGAGCGCCGTGGCCGGGCGCACGGCACCGTCACGAGATGCCGAGCAGCTTGTTCATCGACGCCTCGTCGGCGGGCGTGAACGGGTACTGATCGAACTCGCGGCTCGCGGCCCATTTGTACGCGTTGACGGCGAGCGGCTCGAGGAGCTCCGAGAGGAGCGTGCACTCGTAGAGGAACAGATCGACGACGTAGTTCTCGTACGGGTGGCTCACGAACGACAGGAGCTTGCCGACGTCGATGCTCGCGCCGAGGCGATGCCGGAGCTCGCGTTTGAGCGCCTGCGGATCGGTCTCGTTCGGTTCGACGCGCCCGCCGGGAAACTCCCACATCAAGGGGAGCACCGCCGAAGCGCGTCGTTGCGTGATGAGGTAGCACCCGTCGCGCTCGAGCACGGCGGCGACGACACGGATGGTTCGTCGTGGCTCGCTCATCCGGCGGCCACGCGGAAGAGCTGCTGACCCATCAGCAGGATGTCGCCCGTCTTGACCTCGGTCTCTTCGCTGAGCCGGTAGAACGAGCCGTTCGAGCTGCCGAGATCCGTCAGCAAGAGGCGACCGTTCTCCCAGCTCAAGCGGCAGTGCAGGCCGGAGACGTAGCCGTCTTCGGGGAAGAGCACGTCGCCCCGTTCGCGTCCGAGGTGCACGCCGGTCTCCGGGATGGGGAACGCGTTGCCGGTGACGCCGCGCCCGATGACGAGCGCGATGCGGCCCACGTAGCCCTTCGCCGGCGAGCCGAGGCGATCGACGCCGTCGGGCGACGGCGTCGGCGCGGCGAGCGGCTCGTACTTGATGATCTCCTGACCGATGCGGAACATGTCGTTCGGCTTGATCTCGATCGGCGTGTCGCGGACCAGCTTCTTGTAGACGCCGTTCAGCGAGTCTTCGTCTTTGACCGTGAGCTTGCCGTTCTTGCGCGCGAACGTCGCGTGCCGCGGCGAGAGGTAGCTGTCGCCGGCGAAGATGGCGCCGGTCTCGCGACCGACCGTCATCGTCGCGCTGGGGAGCGTGTACGTCCCGGCTTCGCTGCCGTCCGCGCGGAGCGCCGTGAGGACGACCGCGGGGCCGTCGCCCGAAGCGGGCGCGGGGGCCGGAGCCGCCGCGGACTTCGGAGCCGCGGCTTGACCGAGCCGGAAACCGCACGATCCGCAGAACAAGTTGCCGGTCACGTTCACGTGCCCGCATTGGGGACACGCGACGGTGCCGGTGGCCGCGGGCGCTTCCGCCACGGGCGCGGGGCGCGCGGACGGAGCCGGCGAGACGGCCGGAGGCGAAGACACCTTCGCCGGAGCGGAAGCCGCCGGGCCACTCGACGCAGGGACCGAAGGCGCTCGCACGCCGTGCGGAGGCGTCGAGGGCGTGAACGGCTTGGGAGCCGCGTTACGCGGAAGCTCGGCGCCGCATCCCAGGCAGAATTTGTAGTGGTCTTGATTGTCCTTGCTGCACTTCGGACACGTGATCAAAGCAGCCTCCGACCTCGCAGCGACCCCTTGGGAAGTAGGCGCGCTTGGCGAGTATCTTGCAATGTATCGAGGGGGGTCAAGCGGAGAACCTTGCGGACCCGCTTGCGACGCAACCGCTCGAGTCCCCCGAGGGCCTTCTTCCGCGCGCGCGAACCGAGTTCCTGGGCATCGTTCACGATGGCGATGGCCACGTCAACATCGTGGACGTCGCCCAGGCGCTTCTGGAGCAAGGTCGAGAAATCAAGGATTTTGCGCCATTTTTCGGGCAGGGCGCCGAGGAAGAGCTCGATGCGGTAGCGCAGCTTTTTGTGCGCGATGCGGAGCTCGTGCAGCGCGACGGGGTCGTCGGCGTCGAGGCGCTTTCGGTGCGCGGCGTCCCGCAGCGCGTGCTCGACCGTCCGGAGCGCGAATTTCGCGAGCGGCCGATCGCGGCCAGGGCGAACTGGGAACGCGACGAGGGTCTCGAGGAGCGTCGTCGCGCGTTCGAGCGCCCCGCCTTCGATGGTCGCGACGACGCGGCGGCGCAGCGCTTTGGCGCGACGGGTCCGCGCGCGCGCCCACGCGACGAACTCGGGCGCGTCGCTCGCCTGCGCGAAGAGGGCTTCGAGGACTTCTTCGTCGCGGAGCTCGCCGGTCGCGCGCATGACGTCGGTGAACGCGCGTCGGACGGTGTCGCTCCGCCATTTGCCGAACATCGGCCGCGCGGCTTCGAGCAGCGTTCGCAGCCGGCGGATCGCGACGCGCAGATCGTGGACCGCCTCGTCGTCGTCCGGATCGTTGATGACGCGCGCGGCCGTCCGATCGACGTCGCGCGCCAAGCCGAGGAGCTCCACACCGACGTGCGCGGCGGCCCCTTCGCGCGGCGCGGCCGCTTTTTCGGCGTCTTCGACGCCCCCGTCGGTGGGCTTCACGACGCCTTCGGCTGCGTCGAAGGATCGCACGGGCCGGTCACGACGTGCACGATCGTCATCGGCTTCCACCCACGCGCGCGGAAGAACGTCCGCCGCACCGCCAGGCGCGCCTGCTCCTCGACGTCGGCGCTCGCGGGCGAAACGCCGAGCGCGCCCACGGCCCGACGGACCGCGTGACGAGCCTCCTCGAGCGTCCCCGCGTCGAGCGCCTCGTCGACGACCCCGAGCGACTTGAGCGCGACGTCGGCGATCTCGCCCCGCCCGTCCCCCTTGGCGACGAAGGTGACGACGCACGAGACGACGCCCTCCTCGGCGAGGAAACGCCGCTGGCGGAGCACGTCGTCCGTGAGCGGCCTCCCGGCGAAGACGTGGACGCGCCCGGTGGGGACGTTCCCGCCGAGTGCGACGCCTTCCCGCGAGACCTCCACGACGCGCCCGTTCTCGACGACGGCGACGTGGGGGACGCCGAGCCCGCGGGCGAGCTCGCCGTGGCGCATGAGGTGGTGGAGCGTGCCGTGCACGGGGACGAACGAGTGGGGACGCACGAGCTCCAACATGCGTCGTTGATCGGGCCTGTGCGCGTGCCCGCTGACGTGGACGTCCCGATCGGTGAGGCGCGAACGCACGTCGCAGCCCCGGCGCACGAGCTGGTTCAAGAGGGCGTGCACCTCGGGCTCGTTTCCCGGGATCGTCCGGGCCGAGACGACGACGCGATCGCCGGCCACGACGTCGAAGGTCGGGTGCTCGCCGCGCGCCAACCTCGCGAGTGCGGCGCGCGCTTCGCCCTGCGAGCCCGTCGCGATGGCGAGGATGCGCGAGCGGGGGAGCTCGCGGACCGCCGCGCTCGGCCACACGAGATCGTCGGGCCAGGGGAGGTAGCCGGTCGTCCGCGCGACGCGCGCGTGCGTGTCGACGCCGCGTCCGAGCAAGACGATTTTCCGGCCGTGCCGCCGCGCGATGTCGCCGAGCAGGCGCAGGCGGTGGACGTTCGACGCGAACATCGTGACGACGACGGCGTTCGGCGCGCCTTCGACGAGCCGGTCGAGCGCGTCGCCCACGCCGGCCTCGCTGCCGGTCGCGCCTTCGACGTCGATGTTCGTCGAGTCGCTCATGAGCAAGGTCACGCCCGCGTCGCCGAGCTCGCGGAGCCGCTCTTCGTCGAACGACTCGCCGTCCGGCGGCGACTCGTCGAACTTGAAGTCGCCTGAATGCACGATCGTGCCTTCGTCGGTCGTGATCGCGAGCGCCGTGGCGTCGGCGATGGAGTGCGTGACGCGGATGGGCTCGACGCGGAACGATCCGACGTCGAAGGCTTCGCGCGGGCGCGTCTCGAAGAAGCGGGCGTGGGCGAGCATCTCGTGCTCGCGCGCGCGTTCGCGGATGAGCCCGAGCGCGTAACGCGGCGCCCAGACCGGCACGTCGTAACGCGCGAGGAGGTAGGGCAGCGCGCCGATGTGATCTTCGTGTCCGTGCGTGACGGCGACCCCGACGACTCGCTCGCCGAGCGCGTCGAGGGGCGAAAAATCGGGGTGGATGACGTCGACGCCGATGTTCCGGTCGTCGAACGTGACGCCGCAGTCGACGAGCAGGATTTCGCCGCGCTGCTCGAGCGCCATGCAGTTCATCCCGACCTCGCCGAGGCCTCCCAGTGGCAACATGCGGAGCACAAGGAGGGTTTAGCAGCGCCGGCGCACGCCGTCATTCGGCCCCGACGGCGATTTACAGCGCAGCATGCCTCACCTATCTAGGCAGGTACCGATGCCGAACGATTCGCGGACGATCCAGAACGCTCCGAGCGGCCCCAGCACCCGCCCCGAGGCGCGCGGCGACGGCGCCCTCGCGAGCAAGCGCTTGCTCATCGTGACGGGCAAGGGCGGCGTCGGCAAGACGACGGTGTGCGCGGCGATGGCGACGGCGTTCGCGCAGAAGGGCAAGCGCGTGCTCGTCTGCATGTGCAACGCGAAGGAGCGCCTGTCGACGATGCTCGGCTCCGAGCCCATCGGGCCCGACGTCGTGCCCGTCGCGCCGAACGTCTGGGCCGTGAACATCGAGCCGGAGCGCGCCCTCGCCGAGTACGGCATGCTCACGCTCCACTCGAAGACGCTCTTCAAGCTCCTGTTCGACAACAAATACGTGCGCACGTTCTTCCGCGCCGTGCCCGGCATGCAGGAGTGGACGATGCTCGGCAAGGCCTGGTGGCACACGACCGAGACGCGCGACGACGGTCGGCCCACCTACGACGTCGTCCTCCTCGACGCGCCTGCGACCGGTCACGGCCTCGACATGCTCCGCGTCCCGAAGGTGATCCTCGACGTCGTCCCGCCGGGCCTCTTGCGCCGCGACGCCGAGCGCGCCTGGGAGCTCTTCCGCGACACCGAGCGCTGCGCCGTCGTCCTCGTCACGCTGCCCGAGGAGATGCCCACGAGCGAGACCATCGAGCTCGCGCGCGCGCTCGACGGCGAGCTCGAGCTGTCGGTCGGCAAGATCATCGTCAACGGCGTCCTCCCGCCGCTCTTCTCGAAGGACGAGCGCACGTCGCTCGAGGGCGTCGCGGTCACCGAGAGCTCGTCGCCGCCCGACGTCGCCGTCTTCACGGCCCGGGGCCGCGCGATGCGCGAGCGCACCCAATCCGAGAGCCTGTCGCGCCTCGCGCGCGAGCTGCCCGTGCCGGCCTCGTTCCTCCCCCAGCTCTTCGACGACGCGTCGAACCCCGAGTCGATCCGCGAGCTCGCGCGGCGCATCGCCTAGCGTCCGATGACGTTCCGCTACCCGTTTCCGCGCCCGGCCGTCACGTGCGACGTCGTCGCGTTCACGATGCAGAGCGACGATCTCGCCGTGCTCCTCGTGCGCCGAAAGAAGGCGCCTTTCCGCGGGGCATGGGCGCTCCCCGGCGGCTTCGTCGGCGAGAACGAGCCGCTCGAGCGCGCCGCGTCGCGCGAGCTCGTCGAAGAGACCGGCGTGTCGGGGGCGCGGCTCGAGCAGCTCGGGGCGTTCGGCGATCCGGGGCGCGATCCGCGCGGGCACACGATCACCGTCGCGTGGATGACCTTCCTCCTGGCGGAGACGTCGCTCCACCCGGGCGACGACGCCGCCGAAGCGCGGTTCGTCCCCCTCCGCAGCCTCGATCTGTCCCGCGTCCCCTCGCTCCGCGCGAAGGCCTCGCGCGCCTCGATCACGCGCTCGCTCCGGAGCTCCACGCGCAAGCCCACCCACGCGGGCGACGCGTCGGCGCTGCCCCTGGCGTTCGATCACGGTGTCCTCGTCCAGCGCGCCTACGAGCGCCTGCGGCGGCACCTCGATCACCCGCTCGAGGATCCGTCGTTCGCGTTCTTGCCGCCGCGCTTCACGCTCTTCGAGCTCAAGAGGACATACGAGGTCTGCCTGGATCGTGCGTTCACGATGGGCACCATCCGCAAGAACCTCGTCGACCGAGGGCTCGTCGTCCCCGCCGCCACGAAGCCCGCGTCGAAGCCCGCGATGCAGCTCTATCGCTGGAACCGCTCCTGACGGCCGACAAAAGAAGAAAGGCCGGGGCGCGCGACGCGTCACCCGGCCGTTCGGTCTCCGTTCGGAGAGGGTCGCTCAGGCCTTCTTCAGGTTCTCGAGCGCGAAGTCCCAGTTTGCGAGGTGCGTCAGGAACGTCTCGATGAACTTCGGGCGGAGGTTGCGGTAATCGATGTAGTATGCATGCTCCCAGACGTCGAGCGTCAGGAGCGCCTTCTTGCCGTGCTTGAGCGGGAGATCCGCGTTGCCGGTCTTCATGACGGAGAGCTTGCCGCCGTCGACGACGAGCCACGCCCAGCCCGAGCCGAACTGGGTCGCCGCCGCGTTCGAGAACTCCTCCTTGAACTTGTCGAACGAGCCGAAGTCGCGCGTGATCGCCTGCGCGAGATCGCCGGTCGGCTGTCCGCCGCCGTTCGGCTTGAGGCAGCTCCAGAAGAACGTGTGGTTCCACACCTGCGCCGCGTTGTTGAAGACGCCGCCGTCCGACGAGAGGATGATCTCCTCGAGCGTCTTCTTCTCCTCCGGCTTTCCTTCGATGAGCTTGTTGAGGTTGTTCACGTACGCCGCGTGATGCTTGCCATGATGGTACTCGAGGGTCTCCGCCGACATGTGCGGTGCAAGAGCGTCCTTCGCGTAGGGCAAGTTCGGGAGCGTGAATGCCATGGGTCGTGCCTCCTTCGATATCTGTCGAGAACGCGCAACCTTAGACACGAGGGGGAGGCTTGAAAAGCCCCGCTTGCACCGATCCGGCGCGCCGAGGCATCGCGGCGCAGCGTGCGTCGACGCAAATTTTTCGTGGTCGGAGAGGAAGTGGCGCTCTCACCCACCGACGTCGCCGTCGAGCGCGACGATCGGGCGGCTGCCCGCATCGAACGTCACGACGGCGCAGTCTTCGCTCGATCCGTCTTCGTAGACCATGCACGCGAAATCGGTCTCGTCGTCGACGGCGATGAGCGGGTGGTGCCAGACGCCGGGGCCGTAGGCGATGCCTTGCCGGCCGGTCGCCACGAAGGCGCGCAGCGTCGCGAGATCGGGCTCGCGCTCGTTCGGCTCCGCGACCACCACGACGTAGCGTCGCGCGTTCATCGGCACGAACATCTGCGTCGATCGCGGGTGCTTCTCGAGCAGATCGATCCGCATCGGCCACGCCACGTGCGGCGCGCATCGGAACACGCAGACGTTGAGCCGCGCGCCGTCGGGGCGCAGGTTGTGGAGCGCGCAGAGCTCGTCGAACCGCCGCGCCGTGCCGCGGTTGACGGGCCGTCCTTCGACGTCGCCGCGGTCGGCCATCAGGACGAAGCCGAACGGGGCGAACGCTTCGGGCGTGAGCGGCTCGGCGAGGTACCTGCGCGGCGCCGTCGGATCCCCGGGCTTCATGCGGGCTCCTTCACGTCGCGTCGGGAGAAGTAGGAGGAGCGAGGGCCACGAGATCCCGCGCGAGCGAGGCTCGAATGTGCGCGAGGACTTCGGCGCGCACGTGCTTCTTGCTCACCGCGAACGCCCGCGCGTCGAGCTTGGTGAGCTCCACGGCGCACGGCAGGGCGCGCGCGAGGGCATCGCCCGAGACGACCTCGTCGAGGTACCCCGCGTCCTTCGCGCCTTCGGGATCGTACATCGTCGCGAGCAGCGTGGCGGCGACGAAGGCGCGCGGCGAGAGCCGGTCGCGCGCGAACTCGATGGCGAGGCTCGGCAGCGGCAAGCCGATCTGCACTTCGTTGAGCCCGATGCGAAACGGCCCGGCGCTCGCGACGCGGACGTCGGCGGCGAGGAGGACGAGCGCCCCGCCCGCGACGGCGTGTCCCGTGGACGCCGCGACGAGCGGCAGCGGGTACTCGAACAGGCGCAGGAGAAAGTCGCCGCCCTTCGACAAGAGCTCCTTGGCTCGTTCGAGCCCCGACATCATCACGGCGAGGTCGAACCCCGCGGAGAACCGCCCTTCGCGCCCCACGAGCACCACCGCCCGCGCGCTCTTCTCCGCGTCGTCGAGCGCCGCGTTCAACGCGTCGAGCATGGCGTGCGAGAGCACGTTGGCTTTGCCGTCGTCCATGCGGAGGACGTGCACGTCGCCGTGGCGTTCGATCGAAAGAGGCGACGTCATCGTCCGGGAAACCTCAGAGCGTGAAGCTCGCGGTCATCCACGCGACGTTGTACGGACGCCACGTCGAGATCGTGAACGACAGGTCGAACGCTCCACCGCTGCCCATGCGCAGCTTGGGCAGCAGGTAAGGCGCGTAGAGCCCGCCCGTGTCGCAGAAGTAGGCCTTTTCGCCCGGGCACGTCGTGCCGGAGCAGCAGTACCGCGAGCGGAACGAGCTGTCGCTCATGTTGGCGATCTCGACCGGCGCCGACCACGGCCCCTCCGGCTTGTCCGCGAAGCGCGCGTGGAGGAACGTGTACTCCTGCGTGAGCATCACGAACTTCTTGATCTCGTCGTAGTACTGCACGGAGAGCTCGCCGACGGTGTCGGTGCCCACGACGCCTCCCGTGCTCGCGTTGGCGGCGACCCACGAGTTCGAGCTCGGATCGAAGCGCGTGTAGCCGCCTTCGGTCTCGACTTCCGCGATGCGCTTGCGGACGAGCCGAACCTGGCTCTGTCGGAGCTTGCCGTTCGGAACTCCGGTGCCGAACAGGTACAGGAAGTCGCCGTAGACGAGCGGCGCGACGTTGATGAAGTCGCCGCGGAGCGAGCCGGCGGCGTCGACTTTGTGCAGGATGGCGTAGTTCGGCGCGCTGCTCGTGGTCGGCGCCGACCACCGCGCGACGTACGACGCCTTCATCACGGGGTTCGTTGAGCTGTCGACCGTCGTATAATAGATATAGACGTTGCCGTTGTACGCGAAGGCCCCGGTCGGAATTTCGGAGTCTCCCGGGAGCTGCGGAAACGTGTTTTCCCCGCGCGGACCGGCCGGATTGTGGATGTAATCCGAGAGCGATTGGCCCGACGGCGCGCCCATCGCAGCGCCGGCGAAATCGGTCGAATTGGCCTTCAAAATGCGGAGACTCGAGCACAAAGCCCGCGGGTTGCTGGCGACGGACGCGAGCCCCACGCCCGAATAGCCGACGGCGTCGGGGAGCGATTCCGGTCCCCATTTCCAGATATTTTTGACACCCGCGGAGTCGCCGAAGAGGAAAAAGAGATTGTCACCGTTCGCGACCGGAATACCGAATTCGCTCTTCTTCAGATTCGCCTGCGCTTGGACGCCGCTCGGGCCGTCGTGATCTTCGTCGTCGCCGCTGATGAGTTTGCAATTCATCGCGAGGCCGGCCGCTTGGATCGACGTCGGCACCGCGTCTTCCCCGGCGTCGAAGACGTCCGGACCGGCGCCGCCGTCCGGACTGACGCTCGTGGGCGGTTGTCCCCCGGGCTCGAGATCGTCTCCCTGATCTCCGGTCAGCGGCGTATCGCCCGTCGACGATCCGGTGGGCGAGTAGCCGAGCCCCCGCCGGAGCTGCCCGCCGTCCTCCAAGTTCGAACTGCACGCGAACATCGCCGCGACGGCACCCATGGTGCTGGCCAGAATGATTCGAGTGAGGGTTCGGGAAGAGGGCATGGCGGACCGATTCGGTGAGAGGGTCAATCGTCGATCAGCGTCGCCGACATGAGGGCGACGCTGTAGGGATCCCACGTCGAGATGGTGAAGGTGATTTCGAACGACTTGTCATCGTTGACCTTGATCTTGGGGAACGCGTACGCGCCGTAGAGCCCCGCCTTCGTGCAGTGCAGGAGCTGCTCGCCGACGCAGGGCGCGCTGTCGTTCGTCGGGTTGAGGATGTCGAAGCAGCAGTGCTTCGCCGCGAACGCCGGGTTGATCGTCGAGACCACCGTGACCGGCTCCGTCCACGGCCCCTCGGGTGCGTCCGCGAAGCGGGCCATGATGAGCCCGAGCTCCGAGTCGAGCGTCATGAACTTCTTGATCTCGGGGAAATACTGGACCGAGAACTCGCCGCCCGCCGGCGTCACGATGACCGGATCGCCCGGCTGGCTGGCCGGGACCCACGCCTTGGTGTTCGCGTCGAAGCGCTCGTAGCCGCCCTCGTTCTCGAGGTCGATGAGCCGCTTGCGGGCGAGCGAGACGGAGCTCTTTCGGTAGGCGCCGGTCCCGTAGAGGTAGACGTAGTCGCCGTACACGACCGACGCGATGTTGATGAAGTCGCCGCGCATCGGACCGTTCGCGTCGAAGCGCTGGTCGACGTGATGCAAGATCTGATAATTCGGCTGCCCGCCCGTCGACGGCGACGCCCACTTGGCGAGAGATTACGAACCGCGCATCTCGAACAGGTCGTGGTTGATGATCGTGTAGAAGACGTAGGAAACATCGACCCGGTAATACGAGAACGCGCCCGACGGGACCTCGAGTATGCCCGGCAGGCTCGGAGAGCGTTCACGCGGTCAGCGGGTTGTGGATGAACTCGTTGATGTTCTTCCTCGACGGGGGCGCCATCGCCCCGCCCGCGAAGTCGCTCTTCCCGGGGACCTGCAAGAACTTCAAGTTGCTGCAGAGCGTGCTCGGGTCCGCCGTCGCCGCCGCGAGCCCCAGGCCAGAATAGCCGACGGCGTCGGGGAGCGACTCCGGGCCGAGCTTCCAGATCGTGCTGCCGGCCGTGTCTCCGAAGAAGAAGTAGAGATCGGTCTCGTTGTGCGCGACGGGGATGCCGAGGTCGGTCCCGCGCAAATTGAACCGCGAGTGCGTGTGGTTGTCCGTCTCTTCGTCTTGGTTCCGGTTCGTGATGAGCTTGCAGCGGAGCTGGTAGCTCAGCGTGTGGATCGAGGTCTTCACCGCGTCGGGCCCGGCATCGAAGGTCGGATCGCCGCCGTCGTTGCCCGAGATGGGCGGTGGACCGTTCCCGCGGCCGCCACCATCACCGTCGTCGCCCGGGAGGACGCCGTTTCCGGAGTCTGCGCCGTTGGTGTCGTCGGTGCCGTCGCCTCGACGCAGCGATCCGCTATCGTCGTTCGAGTTGCACGCGGCGGCGAACGCGATCGCGAGCGGGACGACGACGCCCATCGCGCAGAGCCAACGAATTCGCGTTCCTCGCATCGACATCCGACATCCCTCTTCCGGTCAAGCAAGCGCCGGCTGTGAACGAATCGGGGCGCGCCCGAGCGGATGGCCCGCGTTCGAGCGCCAGCAAGCCCTGAAAATGAAGCACACGGCAGCGGTTCGAACAACTGGGGTGCCGATGGTCCATCCTCGCGTTCACGGCCGAATCTCCAGGCATTCGCGGGCGCGGCAGAAGCCTCGACGTTCGACGCGGTGCGCGACGCGCGAGCAACACCGAACGCGCCACGCGTGAGCGCGCCGTGCGCGAGAACGTGGTAACCAAAAGTACGCCATGCATCCGAAGACTTCCGCCGTCGCTCGCCGCCTCGAAGACCGACTTCCGCAAGCCCTCGAGCGGCTGGGCAATTATGTGCGGTATGCACCCATCTCGAGCGATCCGTCGCGCGCCGAGAGCCTCGCGCAGCTCGCGCAGGCGATCGCGTCCGACCTCACCGCCCTCGGGCTCGAGCGCGCCCGCGTCCTCACCCTCGAGGGCGCGCACCCGTGCGTCGCCGCGGAGTGGACGAAGGCCGGACCCGCGAAGCCTACGATCCTCATCTATGGTCACTTCGACGTGCAACCGGTCGCCGGCGAGTCGTGGGATTCGGCGCCGCATGAGCTCGTCCGTCGCGGCGATCGCGTGTTCGCGCGCGGCTCGGCCGACGACATGGGCGGCTGGCTCAGCCACTTCATGGCGATCGAAGCGTGGTTCGCGGAGGCCTCCGAGCTGCCGTGCAACGTGAAGCTCCTCATCGAAGGCGAAGAGGAAATCGGAAGCCCGAACCTCGAGCGCTACATGGACGCGTTCCCGGAGGCGTTCGAGGCCGACGTCATGGTCCTGACGGACTGCGAGAATCCGAGCGTCGATCTGCCTGGCCTCACGGTCAGCCTGCGAGGCCTCCTCGAGCTCGAGATCACCCTCGCGAGCGCGTCGGCCGACGTGCACTCCGGGCTCTGGGGCAACGTCGTCCCCGATCCGGCGATGGCCCTCGTCGCGCTCCTCGGGCGGCTCGTCGACGCCGACGGTCGCCTCGCGCACGGACGAAGGCCCGTCGACCCGGCGTGGCTCGAGAGCTCCCGCGCCGTGCCGCTCACGCCGGACGTCATTCGCACGGGCGCGCGCCTCTTGCCGACGTCCGCGCCGCTGCCGGATCGCGCGCTGTCGCCGGCCGCGTGGGCGTGGCGCGAGCCGGCCGTGACGATCTTGTCGACGACGCTGCCCGTCCCCGGCACGGAGAAGAACGCGATCCGCAAGAGCGCGTCGGCGAAGCTCAGCTTCCGCATCGCGCCAGGGCAGACGGCCGAGGAGCTGATGGCCGACGTCGAGCGCGTCGTCACGAAGGACGTACCCGGTCACCTCAAGGTCCAGCTCACGCGCTTGCCCGGCGCGGCGTCGTCGTGGGACTACGACGCGCGGGGTCCGGCGTTCGACGCGGCCGATCGCGCCTACGAGCGCGCGTGGGGCAAGAAGCCGATCCGCATCGGCATCGGCGGCTCGATCCCGTTCGTGGCGCTCTTCGGTCGCCGCTTCTCGAAGCTGCCGCTCGTCCTCAACGGCGTCATCGATCCGGAGACGGGCGCGCACGGGCCGAACGAGTCTATGCACCTCGGCGTGTTCACGAAGACGATGCTCGCGAACGCGTTCTTGTACGACGAGCTGTCGACGCTCGCGCCGCGCTGAACCGTCGCGCCTTTGGCGCTTGCGCGTCGCTGAGCCGTTGCGTCAGCGATCGACGCCCGCGCGCTGGAGCGCCACGGCGGCCTGGCACGCCTGGACGTGCGCCGCGACCATCCCGAGGTTCTGCTTCAGCGTGAGGTGGGTCGCGTCGACGAACGTGCGCATGCGCAAGACCACCGCCCGCTTCTCCGCGCTCCACACGACGACGCGGACCGCGTGCGGAGAGTCCTCGATGAGCGGCAGGATCGCCGGCCGCCGCGTCGCCGTCAGGCTCTTGCCGACCTCGGGCTCCGTCATCCCCGCGGGCAGCTCGTCGACGACGGCGACGAGCAAATCGGAGCTCGCCGCCGTCCGCGCCATGAGCAGCGCGATGGCCGAGCGCCCTTGGTATTCCTCCTCGAGGCGCCGCACGTAGAGGTGATCGTTCGCTTCGTCGAGCTCCGCGGCGAAGGCGGGCGACAGCGGCCGGAGCCCCTTGTGCACGACGTCGAGCGGCATCACGTCGTGCGTCGCGTCTTCGAAGAGCCCGCCGCCCATCCAATGGCGCGTCGCGGCCTCTTCGAGCGCCGCCGCCGAGTCGTCCGCCGGAGGTTTCCTCAGGCACAAGACGAACGCGTCCTTGTCCGATCGCCGCACGGCGCCCCCGATCGCGTCGAGCCGCGCGATCTCCGGCAGCGCGGCCCGGACGTAGACGGCGCTGCGGGCGAGGAATGCGCGTCGGGCATCGGCCGTCGCGAGCTCCGGATCGACGTGGTCGCCCTGCCATGGCAAGGTGGCGTCGAGCAGGACGCGGTCCATCGCGTCGACCAGGACCTTCGCGCGCTCCGGCACGACCTCGCGTTCGCGTTCGATGTGCGTCCGGAGGGCGCGCTTGCGCCGCGCGACGTCCCACTTCGAGCCGAGGACGCCCGCCGTGCCCAGCGCCGTCGTCATCAAGAGCGCACCCAGGACCCAGCGCTCCACGCGCCCGAACCCGCGGAGCTTCTCGCGCCCCTCGTCGCGGTCCTTGGGTCCTTCCGGTCGTTCGACGGGCGGCACCGTCCTCGGGAATGTCGTTCGGTTCATCGCGCGGGCCTTTCCGAAAAGAGATAGTTTCACTATCGGATAGCTCGACTATCGTTTTGTTCCCGTGCTACGGTCGAATTTCGAAACGTCCGGATCCATCGACGTGCAGACGCTCTCCGAGAGGAGCGGTGTCTCCGTCGCGAGCATCAAGTTCTACTTGCGCGAGGGGCTCCTCCCGCCGGGCGATCCGTCACGCCCCCACCGCGCGTACTACGACGAGCGGCACCTCCGTCGCCTCGCGATCGTCCGTGCGATGCGCGACGCCGACATCTCCATCGAGGCCATGCGACGCGCCTTCGAAGCCGTCGATGCCCCGCGCGCCGACGCCGTCGACACCATCGCGCCCGCCATCGACGCGCTGGCGGACGAGCGCGGAGGCCGCGCCGACGCCCACCTCCGCGCCGCGCGCAAGCAAGTGGCGAAGGTCTTCGCCGATCGAAAGCTCTCGGTCCGTCCCGAGGCCGGCTCGCGCGAGACCATCGCCCGCGCCCTCGCGGCGCTCCACCGGGTCGGCGCGCCGGTCGCGATCACGGCGCTCGATCTGTACCTCGACGCGCTCGCTCCCGCGGCCAAGGCGGAGATCGAGAACCCCGACACCCGCCGGATGCTCCTCTCCGACAAGGAGGGGTCGCTCGAAATCGCGGTGCTCGGCACGGTGCTCTACGAGCCGATCCTCATCGGCCTCCGCCGCGCGCTCCACGAGCACTTCGCGACGAAGCTCGTTCGCCGCCGCAAGAAGGGTCGGTAGCTGCTCCGGTTCTCGTCCGGGCGGCCTCGTCGCCTCGATGCACTTGATCCCATGGGGGATTTCCCCTGGTCGACGGCGGACCACCTGGACCGGTCAAGAACAGATGACGCCATCAAGTCATTGGAAAATGGCAAGGTGCTTGGTGGTACGCGGCGTGCTTTGAGGCCGCGGGACCGACGCCCGAGGGACCGACGGCCGACGATCGACGACCAACGATCGGGGACCGTCTCGACCTCCCTCGACCCTCCTTCGCTCTGCCCTCCTTCCCTCCGCACGACAGGACCTTCGACATGCATCGACACACGTGGCTCGCACTTGGATTCGTCTTCGTCGGAGGGCTCGCGGCGTGCAGTGAGACGGACGACATCGGCCAGAGCTCCGACGACTTCACGAGCGGGGCGGAGGAGTTCAAAGAGGTCGTTCGTCCCGACGAAGAAGCGCAGTTCCAATCGTTCATGGGGCGGATGAACGACATCCAGCGCTCGATCGCCGATTTGACCGGCCACCCGGTCACGCGCGGCTTCCACGCCAAGGCGCACGCGTGCGTCGCCGGTGAGTTGCGCGTGCTGCCCGATCGCGACGCCCGCGCCCGGTTCGGTGTCTTCGCGAAAGAGACCTCGTACCCGGCCTGGGTGCGCTTCTCGAACGGCAACGGCGTGATCCAGGCCGACAAGAAATCCGACGCGCGCGGGCTCGCGGTGAAGCTCGTCGGCGTCGATGGCGCGAAGCTCCTCGAGAACGATCCGGCGTTCCCGGGCGAGCGAGGGGCGGTCACGCAGGACTTCCTGATGACCAACAAGCCGCGCTCGACGAGCCGTGATTCGCGCGGGTTCATGGCGTTCGCGAAGGCGGGGCTCAACCTCGTGCTCCTCCGCGAGGCCGTGAAGGAGCACTCCCCCGGCGAGGCGCTCGACGCCATCCCCGGCCTGGCGTCGGCGTTCGACGATTTCCTCTCGTCGGGCACGGAAGATCTGTCCCGCTTCGATCTCATCGGCCGGGCGCGCATCCGGCTCGAGAACGCGAAGATGCTGCGCGAGATCCTCACGCAGACCAAGCGCCGCGTCGACAGCATGGCGTCCGAGCAATACTGGAGCGGGAGCGCCTACAAGCTGGGACCGAAGGCTGTAAAGTACACGTTCCGGCCGTGCGAAGATCTCCACAAGCCGGCGCGTCCGGACGATGCGCCCGACGACTACCTCGCCACGGAGCTGGCGGAGCACCTCAAGCAGAACACGACGTGCTTCGATCTCTACGCGCAGTTCCAGCTCGACTCGGACAAGCAGCCCATCGAGGACGCGTTCAAGCTCTGGGACGAGCGCGACACGCCGCCGTTGCGCATCGCGCAGCTCCTCATCCCGCCGACCGATCTCGGCGATCCGGGCGTCCAGGCGGAGACCGACTATTGCGAGACCCTCGCCTTCACGCCGTGGCATGGCCTCACCGAGCAC
This sequence comes from Labilithrix sp., assembly GCA_044226145.1. Classification (GTDB taxonomy): domain Bacteria; phylum Myxococcota_A; class Polyangia; order Polyangiales; family Polyangiaceae; genus Labilithrix. The sequence goes on from JBGAHN010000051.1 coordinate 17,772, forward strand.
CGCCCCCTCGGCAACATCAACCGCGCGCGCAAGCTCGTCCTCAAGGCGAGCCAAACGCTGCGCAAAGACACGGACAAGGTCATCGACGAAGCGACCGTGCGCGCGCCGCGCCTGCTCGTGTTCCCGGATTCGGTCCCGAGCGCGGGCGACTCCCTCGACGAGCCCGGCGCCTCCGGAGCGCCCGCGCCGACGCCGGCGACGCCCCTTGGTCCTTGCCCCGGCTCCGAAGGCACCGACACGTGCGACGAATGCGTCCGTAAGATGTGCGCCGACACACCGCGCGAGACCTTGTGCGGCAAAGAGAACCCGGACGCCGACTGCCTGAGCCTCGTCGAATCGTTGTGCAAGGCGTGCGAAGAAGACGCCTCCACCGAAGGGCAGCCTTAGAGCTCGCGTGATCGAAGGCCGTCGCGCTCGCATGTGCGTGGCGGTCTTCCCCGGTCTCGCCCGTCGGTCGTGAGCGGTGCTCTTCGGCGGACGATGCGTTCAGCCGACGTTCCGAATGCGAACAGAGGGAAACGCCGCGTCGCGGATTCGTGACAGATCGTCCACGTCGCTCGTGAGCACGAGGTCTCCTCGTTTCGCCGCGGAGGCGACGACGATGGTGTCCACGAGCGTCGCGCCGCGAACGACGGAGAGAACTTCGCCGGCGATTTTCGCGAGTGGTCCGCCGAGAGGTTCGATCTGAACGGCGTCCAAAATGCGCGCGGCCGGGCCGCGTTGCCCTCGCCACCACTCGCCGACGACCACAGAGGGGACCGTGATGCGCGCCCTGGCCTCGAGGGCCGCCGTCATGAGAGCGAGCATCTTGCGCTCGCGTCGTTCGATGGCGATCAACGCGCCCGTATCGAACGTGATCATCGGCGACTCATCGCCGGCGGGACTTGGTGGAAGCCTTGACTTTCGGCGCTCGCCGCCGGCTCTTCGCAGGACGTTCCGCGGGCTCGACGCGGGTCGCGAGATCACGCTGCGCGGCGGCCAGCTCGGCGTCGGTGAGGGGGGGCTCGTCTTCGGCCATCCACGTCACGATCTCGGCGAGCGCGGCGTGACGTCGACGTTCGGCGAGCGACTCCGTGACGACGGCGGAGAGGCTCTTCCTCTCGCGCCGCGCCAGCGTCTGCGCCCAAGCGAGCTCTTCGCGCCCGATGGCCACCGACACCTTCGCCGTCAAAACCATGCCTCCAATCCTACCACGGGTAGGAATGGCGTCAATTCGTCGCGCCGCGCCGACGGGACGCGAGCGGGGCGCGCTACTTGCGCATGTCGCGGTAGCGCTTCGCCGCGGCGAGATCGGCGCGGAGCTCCTCGGCGTTGCGGCGGGGGCCGTAGCCAGGAGTGTCGCGCTGGATGCGCCAGCTCTCCGACAGCGGGCCGACGTCGACCGTGTCGAAGCCGAATTGGTCGATCATCCGCGCGACGACGCTCTTCGCCGAAGCGTCGTTGCCCGCGATGACGAGCGCGCGTCGGTTCTTCGTGCCGGGCGGTGAGCCGTCGGTCGTCAGCGCCGCCGCGTAGATGTGGTTGAAGGCCTTGACGACCTTCGACGTCGGCAGGTGCGCTTGCAGGAGCTCCGAGGTCGTCGTCGATTCGTCGTCGAGCTCGCGGACGTGTCCGTCGCGCTCCGGGTAGTAGTTGTTCGTGTCGACGACGATCTTGCCCCGGAGTGGCGCGACGGGGACTTGCTTGTAACTCTTGAGCGGGATGGTCACGACGACGACGTCGCCGGCCTCCGCCGCTCCTTGCGCGGTCGCGGCGCGCGCCTTCGGTCCGAGCTCGGCGACGAGCGACGCGAGCGTGTCGGGACCGCGCGAGTTCGCGATCACGACGTCGTAGCCGCTCTTGACCGCGAGCCGCGCGAGTTGACTGCCGATGTGTCCTGCACCGATGATTCCGAGGGTCGTCATGATGGCGGTCACCGTAGGACTTGCCTCCGTCCGCGCCAGTGGGGCTCGCCGCCCCCTCTGCGCGTTGCGCGGATCCATGCGGTGGAGATACGCCGTATGTGACGCGTTTCCTTACTCGGACGACGGGCCGCACCTGGCTCCGTTTACGGGGCCGGGCTACGCTGAAAGCATCCTGCCGCGAACCATCATCGTGCGCGGACGGCTGCCCGACACCTAACGCCGTTTTGATGCCGCCGGTCACCCACACGAGCATCGGAAGAAATTCGGCTCCGTCAGCCACTATCCACGGCGTCGAGCCGTAGCCCACGCGGGCCTGCCGATCCTCGAAGAAACAGGGTAGTTTCGCTTCATGGGCTCGCCGTATCTCGTCCCTCTCGTTGGCATTTCCGGCGAATTCACGCCGGAGACGTCTTGTGCTCCTGAAGTGCGCTATGGCCCCGCGACCGTCGCGTTCGTCAACCGCGACGAGAGATTTGTCCGGGCGAGCTTCGATCGCTGGGATGCTCTGAGAGTCTGCCGAGGCGAGCACCTGCCAGCCGCCTTCGAGCCGACCTCTGCGACGGCACCGGGGTGCTGGCCCGCGTTCTTCGTGGTTCAGGATTCATCGTGGATTCAGGAACGGTACGCCTACGAGAAAAAGCACTACGCCCGTGCGTACGAGTTCGGGAACAGCGTCGAGGAGATGCTCACGGACTTCGAGCACTACGTTCTCCAGTTTCACGACGAGTTCGTGGAGGTGATCGCCGGTGGCATCTGGTTCGAGATGAGCGACGTCCCGCTGCCGGCAGACAAATGGCAGCGAGACCATCCAAAGTTGGGACTCGGTTCAGAACACGTCGTCGAGTCGTTCACGTACAGGGGCGTGCCCTGTGAGGTGCGGCGCAGTCCATATCCGCTTGCGGTCCTGATGGAGAGGGCGCTCCTGTGCGCTCAACCCGCGATGGCATTCGCTCTTCGCATTGGAGACGACGCGCCCCGTGTAGCGTTCACGCTCAGCATTCGTGAGCATCGCGGTCGGATGGTCTGCATCTGGCGCGACTCACTCGGAGCCGAGAAGAGGCGCTTCAACGCCATGCCGAACATCGACGAGATGCGCGCGAGCTTCGTCGAATACGTCGACGAGGTGCTTGCTCGGCGACGAGAACGAGGACTGTAGCGAGATCGATCACGCTCGCCTGGTCCTCGGGCCGGCGAGAGAACGCGCTTCGAGCACATCCCGCTCACTTTGCAGACCGGCGCTTCAGCTTCGTTCGGCAAGCGAGGTTTGTGACCCGCGGCTCGAAGGCCGAACCGTTCGTTGTGACCTACAAAAGCACTTCGCCGCGCTGGCCCAGATGCGCGGCGAAGGGGGGATGGTGTTCCCAAGAAGATTCGGCCCGCAACTTCTTGCGCGGCGCCGCGGGACGTTCCAGACTCCGCGGCCCGATGCAGCCGTTCTCCGAAAAAACGACCCGTTCGATCGCCACGTTCGGTGTGGTTTCGCTCCTCGCCGTGTCGATCGCCGCTGCCTCCGTCGGCGGATGCGGTCACGACCCCGTTCCCGCGGCGAACGATGACCGGACCGACGATGTCGTGGGATCGCCCGACGCGGCGAGCACCGATCCGTCCGATGAACCCGGCCAAGACGACGACGCGAACGGATCCCCGGCCGCATCCAAAGACGCGTCGAGCCCGACCGGCGCCGACGACGCCGGACCTGCTCCGACTGCGGACGCCGGCGCGCGGCCGCTCGCGCTCGTGTACCGCGGCGACGACGAGGCGGGGTGCGAGGGCTGTTCGGAGGCCGTGCAGCACCTGCTCGAGACGTCGAAGTTCGCGTTCGAGGTGAAGTTCGTCGGCCCCAAAGAGAAGCTCCACGCCGACGACGCGACGCTCGCGACCGCGGTGCTCTACGCGCAGCCCGCCGGCAACGCGTCGGTCTCCAAGGGCTGGAAGTACGTCAAGGATACCGCGCCGGCCATCCGCAAGTTCGTCCAGAACGGCGGCCACTACCTCGGCTTCTGCATGGGCGGGTATTTCGCCGGGAAAGACCCCGGATTCGAGCTCTTGCCGGGCGACACCGATCAATGGATCGCGTCGAAGAAGGCGAGCGTCAAAGACGAGGACGACGCCATCGTCGAGGTGCAGTGGCGCAAGGCGAAGCGCTTCCTCTATTTCCAAGACGGTCCGTACTTCCTCGTCGACGAAAACGCGGCGGGCGTCACCGTGCTCGCGAAGTACGCGAGCAACGACAAGATCGCCGCCGTGGTCGCGCCGTACGGAAAAGGCAAGGTCGGCGTCGTCGGCCCGCACCCCGAGGCGGACGATTCTTGGTACAAGCTCGCCGGTCTCAAGGATCCCGACGGCCTCGACGCGGATCTCGGCCACGATCTCGTCGAGACGTTGATGCAATGACGGCGTCGAGCGTCGCCGGGGGACGCGACGCTCGCGCGGACGATCCATGTACGATCCGCTGACGCTCGATCAGCTTCGGGCGCTCGTCGCCGTCGTCGACGAAGGGAGCTTCTCGGCGGCCGCGCGCAAGCTCCGGCGCGTGCAGTCGGCCGTCAGCAGCGCGATGGCGAACCTCGAGGCGCAGCTCGGGATCACGATCTGGGATCGCTCGACGCGCATTCCTCGCTTGACCGACCAAGGCCGCGCGGTCCTCGGCTCCGCGCGCAAGGTGCTCCTCGAAGTCGACGGCCTTCGCCGCCTCACCGCGGGCATGACGATGGGCGTCGAGGCCTCCGTCTCGCTCTGCGTCGACGCGCTCTTCCCGCTCCCGGTGCTCGTCGATCTCTGCACGCGGTTTCGTGGCGCCTTCCCCGACGTCGAGCTCCGCATCGACACGCAGGTCATGACCGCCGTCTCCGCGCGCGTCCTCGACGGTTCGGCGACGCTCGGCATCGTGAGCCAAGAGGGGCTCTTGCCCGGGCTCGAGCGGCGGGTGCTCTCGTCGATCCGCATGATCCCCGTGGTGAGCCCCAAGCATCCGCTGGCGCACGTCCGAGGAGCCGTGACGCGCGCCCAGCTCGCCGACGCCGTCCAGATCGTGCTCTCGGAGCGGCAAGTCGAAGGCGTGGTCGATCAAGGCGTGCTGTCGCCGCGCACGTGGCGCGTCGCCGATCTGCACACGAAGCACGTGATGCTGCGAGCAGGGCTCGGCTGGGGCAACCTGCCGGAGCACCTGGTCGAACCCGATCGGAAGGCAGGCAAGCTCGTCGTCCTGCGGCCCGAGACGTGGGGCGAGGACCAGAACAAGCTGTACCTCGCGGCGATCCACCGCTCGGACGCGCGGCTCGGGCCCGCGCACCAGTGGCTCCTCGCGCAGTTTCCGGTGCTCGCGCCGAAAAAGGTGGCCGAACGTCGACGAAAAGACCGCCAGCGCGCGTCGACGTCGTCGGTGGCGGCGCGGTCATCGTCGCCGCCGCGGTCGTCGTCCTCGACGTCGCACACCTCCCCGAAGCATCGAAAGAATCGATGATAGGTATCGATTTTTCATCGATTCAAAGAATGGGTCGCATGCCGTAGGTTGACGATCGACTTCGACAGGAGACAGCGACCATGAGCAGCTTCGACATCGACCTCACGCATTCGGAAATCGGCTTCACCGTTCGCCACATGATGTTCGCGAAGGTGCGCGGGCAGTTCAAATCGTGGAGCTCGTCGATCGGGTTCGACGGCCAGGACCCCACGAAGGCGACGATCGAGGTCCAGGTGGACACGGCGAGCATCGACACGCGCGAGGACAAGCGCGACGGACACCTCCGATCGGCCGATTTCTTCGACTCCGAGAAGTTCCCGAAGATGATCTTCAAGAGCAAGCGCATCGAACGCGCGGGCGACGCCGAATACAAAGTCGTCGGTGACCTGACGATCCGCGACGTCACGCGCGAGATCACGCTCGACGTCGAGCAAACGGGCTCCGGCAAGGATCCGTGGGGCAACCAGCGACTGGGCTTCTCGGCCAAGGCGGCGATTCAGCGCAGCGACTGGGGGCTCAAGTGGAATCAGGCGCTCGAGGCCGGCGGCGTCCTCGTCAGCGAGAAGGTCGACATCCACGTCGAGGTCCAGCTCGTCGAAAAGAAGTAAGCTGTCCGGGCGGACGCGAACCGGGGGACGTGAAACTTCGCTTCGTCGCCGGGCGGACCTCGCGACGAAGCGAAGCGCGAAGGAGGATGCACGATGAGCCGAATGCCGGAAATCGAGCCCGGGTGCGAGCGCGACGCGGGACCCCTCGTCGACTTGGTCATCGAAGGACACGCGAAGGACCTCGGCGGGTTCGCGGTCCGGCGCGTGCTGCCTTCGATGCTGCGGCGGCTCGTCGGGCCCTTCATCTTCTTCGACCACATGGGGCCCGCCGAGTTCGCGGTCGGCGAGGGCATCGACGTCCGCCCGCACCCGCACGTCGCGCTCGCGACCATCACGTACCTCTTCGAGGGCGAGATCTTGCACCGCGACAGCCTCGGCACGACGCAGTGCATTCGACCCGGTGACGTGAACTGGATGGTCGCCGGCCACGGCATCGTGCACTCCGAGCGAACGCCGCCGGAGGCGCGGGCGCGCGGCGCGAAGCTCCACGGCGTGCAGACGTGGGTGGCGCTGCCGCTCGAGCGCGAAGAGATCGCGCCGCATTTCGAGCACCACGCCCACGACGCGCTCCCCGAGATCCGCCGGCCGGGCGTCGTCTTGCGCGTGGTGGCGGGCACGGCGTACGGAGAGAAGGCGCCCACCGGCGTGCTCTCGCCGACGTTGTTCGTGCATGCCTCGGTCGACGCGGGCGCGACGTTCGACGTCGACGACACGCACGAGCAGCGGGCGATCTACGTCGTCGAAGGATCGATCGCGTGCGAGGGCAAGACGTTCGGCGAGGGGACGATGTTGGTCCTCCGCCCCGGCGCGTCGGTCGCGATCCGCGCCGTTTCGCGCGCGAACGTCATGCTCGTCGGCGGGGCGCCGCTCGAAGGCCCGCGCTTCATCTGGTGGAACTTCGTGGCGAGCTCGAAGGATCGGCTGGAGCGGGCGAAGGCCGACTGGCGCGAGGGCCGCTTCCCGAAGGTGCCGGGCGACGAGCGCGAGTTCATCCCGCTCCCCGAGGGCTGACGCGCCGCGCGTGACCAGGTCCGTTCGCAACACCGCGCCGTCGCTCGCCAGGTACGCTACTCTCGTCGCATGATCGGAACCGGTCTTGCCGTCGTCGGGCTCGGTTTGGTCGCGCTCGCGGTGCGCGATCGTCTCCAGCGCAAGCACGCCATCATCCGCAATTTCCCGATCGTCGGGCGATTCCGTTATTGGTTCGAGTCGCTCGGCGGGCCGCTTCGTCAGTACATCGTGACGAACAACGACGAGGAACGGCCGTTCAGCCGCGATCAGCGCCGGTGGGTCTACGCGTCGGCGAAGAAAGAGAACAACTACTTCGGATTCGGGACGGACAACGATCTCGAGATGTCGACCGGATACATCGTGATCCGGCAATCGATGTTCCCCGTCGACGGTCCGCACGACGACGCCTACTCGCTGCCGCCCGCCAAGATCCTCGGTGGGCACCGCGGCCGGAAGAAGGCATTTCGCCCGTCGTCGATCGTCAACACCTCCGCCATGAGCTACGGCTCGCTCAGCGGCGCGGCCGTGGAGTCGATCAACCGCGGCGTGGCCCTCGCGAACGCGATGCAGAACACGGGGGAGGGCGGCATCTCCGAACACCACCGCAAAGGCGGCGATCTCGTCTGGCAAATCGGGACGGGCTATTTCGGCTGCCGCGACGAGCGCGGTCGCTTTTCGATGGAACGGTTCCTCGAGACCGTCGCGTCGGCGAAGGTGCGCGCCATCGAGATCAAGTTGAGCCAAGGCGCCAAGCCAGGCCTGGGCGGCGTCCTTCCGGCGGCGAAGATCACGCCCGAGATCTCCCGCATTCGCCTCGTGCCGCTCGGGCAAGATTGCATCAGCCCGGCGTCGCACAAGGAGTTCTCCGACGTCTCGTCGATGCTCGATTTCATCGAGCGCCTCGCGGACGCGACGGGGCTCCCGGTCGGCATCAAGTCGGCCGTCGGCGATCTGTCGTTCTGGAAGGAGCTTGCGCACGCCGTCGACACGACCGGGCGCGCGCCCGACTTCATCACCATCGACGGCGGCGAAGGGGGAACCGGCGCGGCGCCGCTCGTCTTCTCGGACCACGTGTCGATGCCGTTCAAGCTCGGCTTCGCGTCCGTCTACCGCGCGTTCGCCGAGCGCGGCGTCGCGAACAATGTCGTGTTCATCGGCTCGGGCAAGCTCGGTTTCCCGGAGCAAGCGATGCTCGCGCTCGCGCTTGGGTGCGACATGATCAACGTCGCGCGCGAAGCCTTGCTCGCGCTCGGTTGCATCCAGGCCCAGCAGTGCCACACCGGCCATTGCCCGACCGGCATCGCCACGCAGAACAAATGGCTCGTGGGCGGCATCGATCGGACGCTCAAGGCCGCGCGCCTCGCGAACTACCTCGTCACCCTGCGCAAGGAGCTCTTGCAGCTCGCGCACGCCTCGGGCGAGTTGCACCCCGCGCTCGTCTCGCTCGACCGCTTCGAGATCATCGACGGCATGTCGAGCCGCCCCGCGCGCGAGGTCTTCGCTTACCCGGAGCAGTTCGTGCGCTTCACGGACGAAGAGCGCGCCGCCATCGCCGACGTCGCGCGCCGCGCCGGCTCGACGGACGCCGCCGTGGCTTGAAGGGCGCCGCACCCGATCGGGAATTGGAGACGCAGGTTCCCTCGTGAGCGACGTTCGGAGGCGCGGTCGGCCCTCAGTTCGAGCACTTGGGCAATCCGCACTGGCTCGGGTTCGCGTTGAAATCCGCGGTCGTTTCGATGCTGGACGCGGGGAGATATCCCCATTGGCTCGTCGCGTCGCCCAGCGTGTAATACCAAGTCGTGTTGCCGCCGCTGTGCTTGTCGCCCGTCGTCCAGCACGAGAACCAGCTCCACGTGGTCTTGAGGGTGTTCACCGTCGACGCGTTGAGCTTGGGCGCGCCGTACATGGGTGAATTCCCCTTGTTCGAACAATAGAACTTGCCGTTCTCTTTTCGGCAGTGAGACACCGCGTAGTCGCAGACGTTCGTCGTCGGAGGATCCCCCGTATCGGACGGCGGCGTATCGGACGGCGGCGGATCCGAGGTGGACGACGGCGGCGGATCGGACGATGGCTCCGAGGTGGACGACGGCGGCGGCGGATCGGACGTCGACCCCGAGCCGGGCGGCGAGCCGATGTACACGGACGCGATGACGTCTTCGTAGACGACTTTGTCGACGAATCGATTGGCTTCGAAGGTCGCCTCGTTGCCCGTGCAATCTTGCCCCGAATAGAAGTGCGCGACCGAGGTGGTCCGGTTGATGAGCGACGAGGTTTTGTAGTCGAGCGCGTAGCGGTCCAAATTGAAGCACCGACCCGCCGACGCGAACATCAGACCCCGTCCCATGTAGAAGGGATCTTCCCAAACGCAGACGCCGCCGACGCAGTTCTCCGTCGGGGGCGCGCCGTCTTGTTCCGGATTCGAGTCGATGTAGAGCGAAGCGATGGCCGAGCCGGACATCGCCGGCGCGCCGGGGATCGCGGACGACAGCTCCGCGATTTGCTTGCCGGACGTCGCGCCGCAATCGGAGCTGTCGTAGAAGCGGACGATTCGGTCCATCTTGTTGATGGCGGACGCGACTTTGTGCGCGAATCCTTCTTGGATGAGGAGACACTTCCCCACTTCGTCGAACGCGAAGCGCGAATTGGAGTAGTCGGTGCCGGTGTAAATGCAGACGGCCTGGTTCGGGCAATCGTCACCGCCCAGCAACGATTGCGAGCGCAACGCACCGTCCGGACCGACGCTGCACGCCGTGACGACGAGACCGACGGTCACCCACAGCACCCCGAGTGTCGTCTTGTTCGTAGCCATGATTCCTCTCCCCAAATCGGCGACGTGACCGGTGGTGTCGGTGCACCGGCGCGTGAGCTCGCCTCGTCACGGAGGTCGCGAGGGAGAGCTTTGCAGTCCGTGTACCAAACACGCCAACTCCTTTCGGAGCGGCGAAAGTGTCTGAAAAGAAAGGTCCATCGGTATCGAACGAGGGCGACGGGCGAGCCTCGAAAGGTCCATCTTCGGCGACACCGTATCGGCGGCGATCCACCAGTGTCTCTGTATGGACGTGCGCGACACGGCCGCGTTCAGAGCTCCGAGCAGTTCGGCAATCCGCACTGGCTCGGGTTGGCGTCGAACTCCGGGGTCGTCCCCATGCTCGATGCGGGGACGTAGCCCCAGCGGTTCGTGTCGTCGCCCATCGTGTAGTACCAGGTCGTGTTGCCGTCGCCGTGCGCTTCGCCCTTCGTCCAGCACTTGAACCAGCTCCACGAGGTTTCGAGGGTGTCCACCTGCGCGCCGATCTTGGGCTCGGCGTACAAGGTCGAATTCGATTGGTTCGAGCAATAGAACTTGTCGTTCGATTTCTGGCAGTGCGACACCGAAACGTCGCAGAGGTTCGCCGACGGCGTCGACGTGTCCGTGGGCGTCGAGGTGTCCGGTGTCGACGTATCCGACGCGGGTTGGGAATCGCCGCGCGGTCCGATGTAGACGGACGCGATGACGTCTTCGTAGAGGACTTTGTTCGAGGACGTATCGTTCTCGAAGGTCGCCTCGTTCTTGCCGCCGCAGTCCCGTTCGGCATAGAAATGCACCACCGACGTGGAGTGGTTGATGAACGAAGACGTCTTGTAATCGAACGCGAAGCGGTCCAAGTTGAAGCACTGGCCCGCCGAGCTGAACATCAAACCTCGTCCCCCGAAGTCGGGATTCTCCCAGAGACAAACGCCGTAGTTGCAATTCGCGGTCGGCGGGGCGCCGTCGTTGTTGGGGGTGGCATCGATGGAGAGGGACCCGATGGCGGAGCCGAGCACTTCCGGAGCGTCGGGCGCCGCGGGTGACAGCTCCGCGATTTGCTTGCCGGACGTCGCGCCGCAATCGGAGCTGTCGTAGAAGCGAACGAGCTTGTTCGTCTTGTTGAAGGCGGACGCGATCTTGTGCGCGAATCCTTCCTGCAGGACGAGGCACTCTCCCGCCTGATCGAACGCGAAGCGTGAGTCGGAGTAGTCGGTGCCCGTGTAGACGCAGATGGCGCCGTTCGGGCAGTCGTCTCCGCCGAGCTCCGACGTCGAGCTTCCCGCGCCGGCGGGACCGAAGCTGCACGCCGTGGCGACGAGGCCGACGGTTCCCAACGACAAAGCGAGCGCCGTCTTCTTCGCGAACATGAGGCCTCTCCCCAGGTGGCGTCGGCGCACCGGAGCGCGCGTCTGCGATGCATCGGCGCGGTGGCCGTGCCGACGAGCTTTGCAGCAGGTGTACCAAACGCGCCAGAACGGTTTGGCGGAAGCTATCTTTATGAAATCAAAAATGTATGATCCATGATTCACGCATCGATGAAGGGCCCTTGAGCCATCCGTACCCGCACGCATCGCGCGACGGCGATCCATCAGGGTATTGGTGAGTGGATGTGCGACAGGGCCGTCGTTCCATAGTGTTCGCCATGCACGGTGAACGGCGTCGGCCCGTCCCACGCGGACCTCGACCGGCGTGCGGATCACGGCATGCGCGACCTTCTGTTAGCCTCTCTCCCCGGTCATCCCATGACGACTCCCCGCATCGCCCCCGGCGGCCTCCGCGACATCGGTCTCATCAACAACGTCATCTGCGCCGGCGGCGCCGTCGTCACGAAGGGCAACAAGCCGAACCTCTTCACGACCCTCGGCAAGCACCGCGGGCTCTTTCGCGGGTGGCTCTGGTTTTCCAGCAAACTCATGCCGTTCGGCGTGCTTCGTCGCCGTGAGACCGAGCTCGTCATCCTGCGCGTCGCCCACCTCCGCGCTTGCGAGTACGAATTCCGGCATCACGTGCACCTCGGTCGCCGCGCGGGCGTGACGGGCGCCGACGTCGAGCGCGTCAAGATCGGGCCCGACGCGGAGGGTTGGTCACCGCGCGAGCGAGTGCTCTTGCGCGCCGTGCAGGCCCTCCACGAACGGCAAGACATCGACGACGCGACGTGGGGCGCGATGCGCGCGGAGCTCAGCGAGAAGGAGTGCATCGAAGCCGTCCTCCTCGTCGGGCAATACGAGATGCTCGCGACCGCGGTCAAAGCCCTCCGCATCCAGCCCGATGAATTCCGCGGATGAACGGACGACTCGGTCCGGCGCACGGGAGGGGAAAGGTCGTTCGACGGGACACGCGACGGTTCGGGGACGAGCTCGGCCCGCGTGAGCGTTCTCGGGGTGTGGATGGGATGAAACGATCGGCCGTCGCCGCGTGCCTCGGGTTCGGGGGGAGCCTCGGAGTCGTGGCGTGCCTCGGGTTCGTGGCGTTCGGATGTGGAAAGGGAGGCACGATGCCGTCGTCGCACGACGTCGCCGACGCGTCGCCCAAGGAAGCCCTCGTGGACGCGCCCGACGCGTCGGATGCCGTCGATGCGCTCGCGGTGGAGTGGCCCGCGGCGCCGTCGACCGACGTCGCCGTCGATCCGCCGCGCTGCGAAGACGTTCGGGACGTGGTCCTCTTCGCCAGCCCGCGCGCGCCGCACGCGCGTTCGGTGCTGCACGTCGTCGCCGTCACGGACAAGCCGCTCGTCGGCGAGCTCGTGCTGGCCCTGCCGTCGAAGGCGAAGGGCGCGGAGCCGAAGATCGTCGCCAAGAGCGACGCTCGTCGCGGAGGTCCTCCTTACCATTGGTGGATCGACGTGCCGTCGCCGCGCCCCGGCAAATACACGGTGACGTTCACGCAAACCGCGTGCGAGCCGCTCCAGAACGTCGCCACGCGGAACGTGTTCGTCGGTTCGAAGGAGCCCGAAGCGCCGCCGCCCCCGACCGAAGAGGAGGGGCTCTGGCCGATCCGATCGGCGTGGTCGCACCGCCTCGAAAATGTGTATTCTGCATGGGTTGAAGCGCTCTTCGACGCGCCCGACGACACCATGCCGAGCTGGTCGGCGCTCCAAGAGCTCCTCCGCGATCCGAAGCGGAATGGGTTGTTCGATTATCTGTCGATGGGCGAGGATTCGTCGAACGCGCCGGTCGTGCGGCCCGACTGCGCGGATTTGCCTTATTTCCTCCGCGCCTATTTCGCATTCAAGTTGGGATTGCCGTTCGGTGTGTCGGAGTGCAACCGGGGCGGGGGAGGTCTGCCGCCGTCGTGCAAGAACTTCACGACGATCGACGCGCCGCTCGCGAAGTACGATCCCGAGTCGACCTCGCTCAAGAATTTCTCGGGGTACCTGCGTGGAGGGCTCGCCGATCGCGCGCACTCCGGTTCGGGTCGGACGACCTTCGACGACGAAGCCTCCGACTATTACCCCGTGCCTCTCACGTGGGATTCGCTCCGTCCGGGCACGGTCTACGCGGATCCCTACGGCCACGTGCTCGTGATCGCGAAGCGGCTCCCTCAAACGAGCGATCGCGGCGGCGTGTTGCTCGCCGTCGATGGGCAGCCCGACGGGACGGTCGCACGCAAGCGCTTCTGGCGCGGGAATTTCCTCTACGCGCATTCGCGCGATCTCGGCGGGCCGGGATTCAAGCGGTTCCGCCCCGTCGTCAAGAAAGACGGCGCCTACGTGAAGCTCGACGACGAGGCGATCCGAAAGAGCCCGGACTACGGCGACGTGTCCCGCGCGCCGGGCGATTTGGACGTCGAGCCGTTCTACGACGCGATGGACGACGTGATGTCGCCGCGCCCCATCGATCCGCGGCGCGCGATGATGGAGACGATCGACGCGCTCGAAGAGCAAGTGCGCACGCGCGTTCGATCGGTCGAAAATGGGCGCAAGTGGCTCGCGGGCGCGGTGGAGCCGGCCGTGATGCCCGAAGGGGCCGACATCTTCGAGACGACGGGCGAGTGGGAGGACTTCGCGACGCCGTCGCGGGATCTGCGCCTCCTCTTGGCGATCGACGTCGTCCGCGGATTCCCCGCGCGCGTGGCGAGGCGCCTCGACCGCTACGCGGTGCCGGCGGGCATGTCTTCGGCGGTCGTGCGCGACGTGCTCGAGAAGCAGCTCGATCGGGAGCTGCGGACGCGGTCCATCGTCTACACGCGGAGCGACGAGTCGCCCTTCACGTTGACGCTCGCCGAGGTGCTCGCGCGCAGCGCGCGGCTGGAGATGGCATACAACCTCAACGACTGCGCCGAGGTGCGGTGGGGCGCACCGGACGGCAGCGAAGAGTCCAAGACGTGTCGCCATCACGCGCCCGACGACCAGCGCGCACGGATGGACGAAGTACGTGGTTGGTTCCACGATCGCCGCCGTCCGCCGCGCAAATGACGGCGTGACGATCCTCTCGGTTCTTTCGAAAAAGAACGCTCGCGCTGCCGCGTGAGCGCGTGCGCGAATCGACTCCGGAAAGGTATGCTCGCGCTGCGCACGGCGGAGGCGCCGTCGCATTGCGGGGCTATCCCCCCGCCTTAGGCTCGAATCGTCAGGAGGTCGTCTTCGATGATTCGCCTTTCGTCCGTTGCTCGAGCTTCATTGGGTGTGCTCGTGCTTGCTTCGTGCACGAGCCGAAACGACAAACCTTCGAACCCGAGCGCGGGCGAGCCGGGGCCTTCGGCGACCGCGGAGCCGCCGGATTCGGGAGGACCTCCGGACGACGTCGCGCCGCCGCCCTCGAAGGACGCGGGCGACGAGCCACCGGCGCAAGATCCCGGTCCTCCGGCCATTCGGACCATCGGTCGCTTCGACGAGACGGATCCGGCGGGACCGAAATGCGGTTGGCCGGGGTGCCGCGTGATTGCCAATTTCGAAGGGACGAGCGTCCGCACGAAGCTCGTCGAGCAGGCGTTCGACTGCGGCCCGAGCGAGTGGGACGTCGCGATCGACGGCCAGTGGCAGCCGAAGATCGTGCTCCATGACGGGACCAACGATCTCACGCTCGCGTCGGATCTCCCGCAAGGCAAACACCAAGTCGAGCTCTACCGGAGGAGCGAGGCGCAGTGCGGCGTCACGCAGTTCCTCGGCTACGACTTCGGCGGTGGAACGCTCTTGCCGCCACCGCTGCGCAAAGCGCGCAAGATCGAGATCATCGGTGACTCGGACGTGTCGGGGTTCGGCTACGAGGGCGCGGTCACGGGATCGTGCGAGCCGGGGCCGGTCTGGGCGGCGCACCTCGAGAACTACCGCCTGGCGTGGGGCGAGCGCCTCGCGACGAAGCTCGACGCGGAGATGAACTCCGTCGTCTTCAGCGGCAAAGGATTTTATTACAACATTTGGAGACCCGATACGGAGACCATCGGGATTCTCTATCCGCGCGCGAATCCCATCGACGACAAAAGCGTGTTCGATTTGACGAAATTCACGCCGGACGCGGTCGTCGTGTCGATCGGAGGCAACGACTACAACATCGGAATGCCCGAAGACTTCGGCGCGGCGCCGCTCGACAAATTCACGGGCAAAGTGCGCGAGATGACCGACATGCTGCGCGCGAATTACCCGGCGACCCATATCTTCTTGATGGCCTACGCCGTGCTCACCGACGAATACCCGCCGGGACGCGGGCGGCGCACGAACGTCGAGACGGCGCTCAAGACCGTGACGGCCGAGCACAACGCGGCGGGCGACGCGCGCGTCTACTTCGTGGCGCCGTCGCAAGCGGTAGACACCGAGCTCACCGCGTGTGATGGCCACGGGGGACCCGAGTACCACGAGCGCATCGCGGTCTACATGGCCGAGCAAATCCTGGCCAAGACCGGGTGGAAGTGAGGCGCGCCATGCGTGGTCTTTCGCGCGATGGGGCCTTGGGCACGGCGTCCGGTTCGACGCCGCCCGCGACGCCGTCTTCCCGACGTTCGGAGCCTTCGTGGCGACGATCCGCGATCGTCGGTGGCGTACTCTTCGTCGTCGGTGCGGGTGCTTCGCTCGTGGCCGCGAGCTGCAGCAGTGGATCGTCGCCGGTGACACCGTCGGAGAACCCCGGACCTTCGGAGCCCTCACCGGACGGCTCCGCGGCACCTCCCGACGTGTCGCCGCCGGGGCATGAAGACGGTGGAAAGGACGCGGCCGTCGAGCCGCCGGAGCCTCCGTCGGTTCGCTTCGTCGGTCGGTTCGACGAACGCGAGGCGGCGGGCCCGAAGTGCGGCTGGCCGGGGTGCCGGATCCTCGCGAACTTCCGCGGCGCCGCGGTCTCCGTCACGCTCGACGAAGCCGAAATGCCCGACGGCCCCAGCGAATGGGATCTCGCCGTCGACGGTGAATGGAAATCGAAGCTCGTGCTGCAAGTCGGCAGTCACTCGTACGACCTGGCGAGTGGTCTGTCGGATGGCGAACACCGCGTCGAGCTCTACAAACGAACCGAATCCCAAACGGGCGTGACGCAATTCTTGGGATTCGATTTCCACGGCGGGACGCTGCTCTCTCCGCCTCCTCGACAAAAGCGCCGAATCGAGATCGTGGGCGATTCGGACGTCGCGGGATATGGATACGCCGGCGCGTCGAACGGCGGTGTGTGCGACGGACAGGCGTGGAAAGCCAAATACCAAGATTTCCACGCGGCCTGGGGCGCGCGCGTCGGACAGGTGTTCGACGCGGAGCTGTCGGGCACGGTGTTCAGCGGCAAGGGCTTCTATTACAACGCATGGCGCCCCGACACGGCGACCATGGGGGTCCTCTATCCGCGGGCCAATCCCGAAGACGAGACGAGCCAATTCGACTTCTCGAAGTTCGTCCCCGACGTCATCGTCGTCTCGCTCGGAGGTAACGACTACAACCTCGGCCAGCCCGAGGACACCGGCCCCGCGCCGCTCGCCGGCTTCACCGA
>JBGAHN010000052.1:0-34421 GCA_044226145.1 Labilithrix sp.
CCCTCGGTCGTCGGCTCGGCCGTCGTCGGGTTCGTGGCACCCGTCGTCGGCGTCGCCGCCAACACAACCATGATCGGCGCGGTCGTCCAATCGGGCGGCAAGATCGCCCCAAGGAAGCTCGCGCCGAGGCTCGATCGCCTCGACCTCTCCGCGGGGTTCGCGCGCGTCTTGTCCACGGCGCGCGTGCTCGCCGTCGCGCGAGCGATCGTCTACGTCGGCGCGGTCGCGTACGTCGCCCGGGCAACCATCCGCGCCCACGTCGCCGATCTCGTCCATACGGCCGGCAGGCTCGACGGCACCTTCGTCGTCACCGCGACGCTGGCGCGCGACGTCATGGTGCGAGCGGCCCTGGTGGGGCTCTTGCTCGCCGCGATCGACGTCGTCGTCACTCGGACGGCCTGGCGCAAAAGGCACCGGATGACGAAGGCCGACGTCGAGCGCGAACGCAAGGAGAGCGAAGGCGATCCTAGGCTCCGAGCCGATCGCCGGCGCGCGCACCAAGACATGCTCGCGGCCGCGGACGTCGCGAACGTCGCGGGAGCGAGCGTGGTCGTCGCCGATCCGCGCTTCGCGTGCGCCCTGCGCTACGACGAGGCGAGCGGGGCGGCGCCGATCGTCGTAGCGTCGGCGCTCGGCGTCTCGGCCGACCGCATCGCCGACGCCGCGCGCGAGCGAGGCGTCCCCGTCGTCCACGACGCGGCGATCGCGCGGGCGCTCGTGGGGCTCGAGGTCGGCCGGACCATCCCGGAGTCCCTCTACGAACCCATCGCCGAAATCCTCCGCGAAGCCTGGGGCGCGACGGGCGAACGTCCCGTGCCCGACGCCTGATCGGCCCAGCCCGACGACCGAGTCCGAGCACCCGAGGCTCGAGCCCGAAGCTTCGTCAGGGGCGAGCGAACTCCGTCCTTCCGACGCTCCCGAAGAGCTTCGCGAGAAATGCGAGGCACGCGTTGGCCCCGCGGTCGTCGCCGGCGTGCCTCGCGCGCGCGAGCGCGTCCATCCCTTCGAGCAGCGCCTCTTGCGGACGCCCCGCGACCGACAGCGCGACCCCGATCGCGAGCGACGCCTGGCAACGCTGCGCGTGATCCTTCGGATCCAGATCCGCGCGCGCCCTTCGCAGGACACGCAGCGCGTCGTCGATGTCTCCCCGACCGAGCCGGGACAGCACGCGCATGCGCTCCGTGAAGGCCGAACGCTCGACCCCGTTCGGGTTCGTGAGCAACGACGCGAAAATCTCGCCGGCCCTCCCCACCGGCGACGGCTGGTCGAGCGTCGCATGGGGCGACGAAGGCACACGCCGTTCCGAGAGCCTCGAGGCGCTCGGACGCTCCGACGCGTCCCGAGCGACGGGCGCGTCCACGACGTCGCTCGGCTCGATGCGCATGCCGGTGATCGACTCGCCCGACGACCGAGCCACGCGTCCCTCGGCGACGACGTGGGGCGGCGGCACGAGCATCGCGACGCTCTCCGTGCAGAGCACCTCACCGGGCTCCGCCGCCTCCGAGAGGAGCCCAGCGACGACGAGCGCCCGCCCCCACGCAAGCTCGCCGTGCGCCCCGTCGTCGGCCAAGAGCTCGAGGGCCCCCATCCCAATCCCGATCGCCCAGCGAAGCTCCGAAGGTGCGGCCGCGCGCCGCGCCCCTTCGACGAACGCGACGATCCGGCGGACGTCCTCGGTCCCGAACGCGAACGCGACGAAATTCCACCCCAACGCGACGAGCACACCCGCTCGCTCGACAGCGGCCTTCTCGAGCTCTCGCACGCGCTCGGGCATCGGTCGCCCGACGAACGACGCCAGGCGGAGCCCGACGACCACGACGCCGCCGACCTCGCTCCCTCGCTCTCGATTCGACGCCTCCGCGCTCACCGGATCGTCCACGCGCTCCGACTCCTCTTCACGACTTCACGACGCGAATGCCTTGGACGCGAACGCCCACCCCTCGAACGCGGCCGTCAGACGCGAATGCGCTTCTTGAGCGCCGCGAGCTCGTCTTCGACGTCGACCTCGCGCTTCGACGATCCCTCGCCGCCGCTCAGGCCTCGCTCGAGATCGCGGAACTTGTCCTCGAGCGCGCGATCCGAGGGGCCCTTGCCGAGCGCGTCTTCGACCTCCGCCATCGCGATGTTCTCTTGCTCGCGACCTTCGATGCGCTCCTCCATCCGACGAAAATTGTCGAACGCGCTCGAGCCACCCCGGCTCCCGAGACCTTCGCCACCCCCACGCGCCTGCTGCGCACGCGCGGCGATCGAGCCCTTCCGCAGTTTGAGCTCTTCGAGCTTGCGCTCCATCCTCTCGAGCTCGTCTTTCATCTTGAGCGCCGCGTCGCGCTGGTCGATGCGCGCCTTCTCCGCGGCCGCGTGCTCGGCCTCGACGCGCTTCTTTTGGCGAAGGGCCTCGCGCGCGAGCGCCTCGTCGTCGCTCTTGAGCGCGAGCTCCGCGCGGCGATCCCATTTGTCGACCTCGATTTTGAGATCGTCGGCCTTCTTCCGAAGCTGCTTCTCCGTCGCGACGGCCGAGATGACGTCTTGCCGCCCCGTGCGGAGCTGATCGCCCATCTCTTCGAGGTTCAGCTCGAGGAGCTTCTTGTCGTCTTCGGCCCGATCGAGCAGCGCGTTGAGGTTGCTCGAGATCACCTTGCCCATGCGATCGAAAATGCCCATGCCTGCCCTCGCGTCTACGGCCGCGCTCCGAGCTTCGCGTTTCGCGTCATGACGAAACGTGGCCGGTCCAAGACCGCCGCCGCACCCGTGGCGCCTTCGTATGATAGGATTGTGCCTCGCGCTTCGCCCGCAAAAACGCCGCGTCGAAATCGACGGCGCGGCTCGCCGGACCACGGAAAACGTCACGCGCGAACCGCGTCGCCGCGTTCCACCGGCGTGCGTGGGCGCGCGAAGCCCGAGGAGCCCGAGATGCCGACCTGCCGAGAGTGCGAGAACGAAGTCGACGAGCTCGTGAGCCTCAAAATCGCAGGCAAAGCTCGCAAGATGTGCGAGGACTGCGCGGACCGTGTCCGCGAGAACGACGCGATCGCCGAGCAGAGCGAGTCGGTGGTGCAAGGCATGATGGGCTTCAAGGGACGTCGATAGCCGGCGTTCGAGCGCGACGATCTTCGAACGACGACGTCGCTCGAACGCGTCGGCGCGGTGTTCGTCGAGCACGGGTCGAGGCACGGCCTCGCGTGCGCCGCGTATCGCCGATGTGCACCGGTCACGACGCGGACGGATCATGACGCGAACTGAGGGAAGTCGACCTCACGCCACGCGCGCGGCGAACCCGCACGTTTGCTCAGCCATGAATATGCGCTAGGGTCCCGCGTCCAAGCGCGGGCGAGCGAGGCTTTGTTCCCGCGCACGACGTCCGCCCGCTCCGCAGCCTCGACGGCTCGTCCCGAGGAACAGAGCGTCCTTCATCCATATCGATTCGAGGTTCGTTTCATGAAGACCAAAGTCCTCCTTCTCTCGGCTTGCATCGGAGCTCTCGCCGCCACCGTGTTCGCCTGCTCGACGACGACGAACACCGACGTCGCCGACGACGACGCAGGGCCGACCAACGGCAATGGCAACGACGACGACGACGACAGCGGCGAGCCGAACATCGGCGACGACGACGGCGGCACCACCAAGCAAGACGCCAGCAAAGACAGCGGCTCGTCGGGCTCGCTCTGCCAGGACTTCTGCAAGGCGATCGACGCCGCGAACTGCGGCGAAACGCCGGCCACCTGCGTCGACGAGTGCGAATCGAACCCGAACGTCCCGGCTTCCTGCAACGGCTACTACGAAGCGTTCTTGCAGTGCGCGTCGAAGGCGAAGTTCACGTGCTCCGACGCCGGCGCCCCGAAGCTTTCGGGCTGCACGGTCGAACAAGCAGCGCTCGCGAAGTGCGTCGGTTCGCAGAAGGACGACGGCGGCGCGGACGACGGCGGCACCAACACCGACGGCGGCGCGGATGGCGGCGACGCGGGCGCGGCGTGCTACACCCCCGACGACGCGGTAGCGAGCACGTTCACGGGTCTCGCTCCTGCCGGTCAATGCACGAACGCGCAGGTCGACGCCATCGTCGACGGCTGCATTGGTCCGGGGGCGACGGACAATGCCTGCGATGCCGCCTTGGCCGCGTCGGCGGCATGCAGCGCATGCATCCTCGGTCCGAAGCAAACCGATCCGTCCTACGTCCCCGCGTTCATCCTCTATTCGGACAACACCTTGGATCCGAACTACGGCGCGTGCCTCGGTGTCGCGACGAACAAGCCGGAATGCGCCGCGGGAGACCTCAATCAGCTCTATTGCCTGAGTGACGCGTGCAGCACCTGCGCCGATCAAGCGAGCGGGACGGCCTGCTCCGGCACCGCCACCGGCGCTGGAGGCGTGTGCGAGAGCTCGTTCTCACAGGCTTGCTTCGACGCGCTCTCGAACGCGACGACCGCCCAGAAGGCCCAATGCACCGACGACGACGCCATCGCCGAATTCAAGAAGGTCGGCAAGGTCGTGTGCGTACAGGGTGCCCCGCAGTGAGATGAATCGCGTTTGACGCGGGCTTCGACACGACGTGTCGAAGGCCACGAAGAGAGCTCCGAGCCCCATGTGGGCAAGGAGCTCTTTTCATTTCCGCGCCGGGTGCGCCTCCTCCGCTGGTTTTTTCGAGTCGGCGGCGATTGCTGGTACAATTTCGACAACCCTGCCCAGACCGGCACGCCGTTCCAATCCCGATCCGCTTCTCGTGACGTGTTCTCACGCCCCGTCGCAAGAAATCGAACGTCGTGTTTCACGGGCTCCCTCTGTGGAGATTGAAATGAACGCCAAAATTCTCTTGATGACTGCGCTTCTCGGAGGCGTCTCCGTGCTCTCGTTCGCCGGATGCTCGAGCGATGACGACACGAAGAACACCGACAACAAGGACGACAAGGACGCCGGCAGCACCGACAAGGACAGCGGCGGCGGAAACACCGACAAGGACAGCGGCGGCGGCAGCAACACGGTCGATTGCGGCGGTTCGTCGTGCGAGAAGGCCTGCGAGAAGGCGGCCGCCGCGAAGTGTGGCGACGGCGACGCGATCAGCAAGGTCTGCGAGCAAGCGAACACCTACAAGTCCGCCGTGCCGGACTGCGCCGACGAGATCGACGCCGCCATCACGTGCTACAACGACACGGCCACCTACTCCTGTGAGGGCGGCGCCACGAAGGCGAGCGGCTGCGACGCGGAGTACAACGCCGTCGGCACGTGCATCCAGGCTGCGCTGGCGGGTGACGCGGGCAGCGACGCAGGCAACTGAGCCTTCCGTCTACCGAAAGAAAAAGCTCCGAGTCGCGGTCCGCGATTCGGAGCTTTTTTCTTTTCGAGGCGCCGAGGACGAGCCGTCCTCGAAACGCCCCCCGACCTCTCGTTCGAGCGAGCGTCAGTTGCCGCGGTTCAGGATGTGGATCGCGTGGCCGAGGCCGTTCATCGACGCCTCCATCATGCCCTCGCCGAGCGTCGGGTGCGGGTGAATGGTCAGGCCGATGTCCTCGAGGAACGCGTGCATCTCGAGCGCGAGCGCACCCTCGCTGATGAGATCGCTCGCCTCCGGCCCGACGATGTGGACGCCGAGCAGCTCGTTCGTCTTCTTGTCGGCGACGACCTTGAAGAAGCCGTCCGTTTCGTTGACGGCCATCGCGCGGCCGAGCGCCGAGAACGGGAACTTGCCGATGCGCACGTCGATGCCCTTCTCCTTCGCCTGCGCCTCGGTGAGGCCGGCGACGGCGATCTCCGGATCGGTGAAGATGGCGGCCGGGATGGCGACCCAGTCCTTGGCGGCCTTGTGGCCGGCGATGATCTCCGCGACGACCTCGCCTTCTTTGCTCGCCTTGTGCGCGAGCATCGGCTGACCGCTGACGTCGCCGATCGCGTACACGCCGTCGACGTTCGTGCGCCCGAACTGATCGGCCGGGACGAACCCGCGCTCGACCTTCACGCCGATCTCCTCGAGGCCGAGGCCGGCGCCGTTCGGGCGCATGCCCACCGCGACGAGGACGACGTCGGTGACGAGGGTGTCGTGCTTGCCTCCGCCGAGGTCGACCTTCACGGCGAGCGAGCCGTCGGCGTTCTTCTCGTAGCCGAGGGCCTTGGCGTTCTTGAGGATCTTCGCGCCGTGCTTGACGAGCTTCTTCTCGACGACGGCCGTGCACTCGGGATCGACGCCCGGCAGGAGCGACGGCGTGGCCTCGACGACCGTGAGCTCGGCGCCGAACTTCTGGTAGACGCTGCCGAGCTCGAGGCCGATGACGCCGCCGCCGATGACGAGCAGGCGCTTCGGCACTTCGCGGAGGCTCACGGCCTCCTTCGCGCCGATGACCTGCTTGCCGTCGAACTTGAACGACGGGATCTCGATGGTGGACGATCCGGTCGCGACGACGATGGCCTTGGTCGCCTCGATCGTCTCGACGCCGCCTTCCTTCGTCTTGACCTCGACCGTGCGCGGGCCAGTCACGCGCGCGTCGCCGATGACGAGCTCGACGCCGTTGCCGCGGAAGAGGCCGCGGACGCCCGTGGTGAGCTTTTTGACGATGCCGTTCTTCCACTCTTGGGTCTTCGTCGAATCGACGCGCACGTTGTCGGCGAAGATGCCCATCGTCGCGCCGTGATCTTTGACCTTTTCGTATGTGTGGCTCGCGCTGATGAGGGCCTTCGACGGCACGCAGCCCCAGTTCAGGCAGACGCCGCCGACTTCCTCTTTCTCGACGCAGATGACCTTCTGCTTGAGCTGTCCGAGCCGAATGGAGCAGACGTAGCCTCCGGGGCCACCGCCGATCACGACCACATCGCACGTTCGCTTCGCCATGGCGTCGATTTACACGATGCCGCGGCGGAGGCCAACGTGTCGTCGCATCTAATGCGCGCCGTGACCTTCGGCCTTCGGCCGCGCGAGGAGCTCTTCTTTTTGCGCGCGGAGGTGCCACGGCATCGTCGCGTAGACGTCGTCGAAGAGGGTCTCGCGCGCCGGCGGAGGGAGCGCTTCGACCTCGTCCACGGCCGCCGCGATCTCCGCCGTGAGCTCGGCGTCGAGGGCGGCTTCGAACGCGTCGTCGATGGCGCCGAGCACGCGCAGGTGACGCGAAAGGCGGTCGACGGGATCCTTCTTCTTCCACGCCTCGACCTCGTCGTCGGAGCGGTAGCGCGACGGATCGTCGCTCGTCGAGTGCGCCCCGATGCGGTACGTCAGCGCCTCGACGAACGTGGGGCCCTCGCCACGCCGCGCACGATCGGCGGCGTCCGAGAGGACCTTGTGGACGGCGAGCAAATCGTTCCCGTCGACGCGGACGCCCGGCATGCCGTAGGCGCGCGCCTTGATGGCGAGGGTCTTCGACGCCGTCTGCTTGGCCGTCGGGACGCTGATCGACCAGTGGTTGTTCTGGCAGACGACGATCGCCGGCGCGCGGAACCTCGCCGCGAACGTCATCGCCGCGTGGAAGTCGGGCTGGCTCGTGGCGCCGTCGCCGGAGAAGCCGAACGCCACGCTCGACGCCTTCCGGAGCTTCATGGCCCACGCGGCCCCGACGGCCTGCGGGATCTGCGGGCCGATGCACGACGACCAGCTCACCTGGTGGACGCCCTTGCCGGCTTGATGGCTCGGCATCTGACGCCCCTTCTGGACATCGCCCGAGTTGCCGAAGACCTGCGCGACGAACGCGCGGAGCGAGAAGCCTCGCACGAGCATGACGCTCTGCTCGCGGAGCGCGGGGAAGACCCAGTCGTCCTCGCGCGTGACGAGGCCCGTCGCGATGGGCACCGCCTCCTGCCCCGTGCACGCGCCGTAGAAGCCGACGCGCCCCTGCCGCTGCAGGAGGATCATCTTCGCGTCGAGCAAGCGAAGCCTTCGCATGTGGCGGTAGGCCGACAGCAGCGTGGAGGTCGGGATCCGCGGATCCGTCGTGGGATCGGCGGAGCCGTCTTCGCGGAGGACCGTGAAGAGGCCGACGTCGGGATCGCGGTCGTTCAAGGCGGCGTGCGGCTCGTCGATCATCGCGCGAACTCTACCTCTATCCCCCGTCGGGCAGACGGCAGAACGAGAGCCAGGGCGGCAAGCTCTTGAAGCCGCCGAGGGTGCATCCCTGCGGCGACGAGCAGCCGCCTTTTCCGGGGCCGGCGGTCTCGGGGTTCGGTCCCGCGTCGAACGGCAGGATCGCGTTCGGGGTCACGCACATGACGCGGCAAACGCCGGCCTCTTCGCTCGCGCGCTGCAAACAATAGAGGCCGTCGCCGCACTCGTTGCCGAAGGAGCAGGGCTGCCCTTCGGTCTTGCCGAACGACGTCACGCAGCTCGCGGTGCCGTTCTTGTCTTCGACGAGGCACATGTGGCTCGCCTTGCACGGCTCGACGCCGAACGGCTTGCAGCGCTCTCGGTAGGAACAGACCATGTGGAGCGGCGCGCCGTTTTCGTCGACGAGCGACAGATCGCACGCGCCCGACACGCCTTCGGGATCGCTCGCGCCGCACGCCGGATCGTCGCCCGTGCAACACGCCGGCGAACAGCGACCGGTCGGAGGCCCGGCGTCTTCGCACGGCCGGCCCACGCACGTGAGCCCGGGCAGGCACGTGTTCACCGGATTTTCGTCCGTCGGCGGGCAGCACGCGCGTCCCTTCGGGAGCTGCTGGGTCGCTTGCACCGGAATGCAGGCCGTCGTGCGCGCGTTGGCGGGGCCCGCCGTGATGCACTCTTGCGGGCGACCTTCACCGTCGACCGGACAGTCTTGCAGGACGATGTCGCACGGCCCTTCGATCGCCGAGCAATGCCCTCCGGCGTCTTCCGGCGAAGGCTCGTCGCGATCCGTGGACGTGTCCGCGACGCCGGTGTCGGTCGTGCCCGAGTCTTCGGAAGGAGCAGCGTCGACGCCCGCGTCCTTCGAAGGCTCGTCCGGCGATGGCGACGTCGAATCGCACCCGACGAGCGCGGTGAACCCTCGCAGCCCGAGGGCGACGGCGACTGTGGCAGCGAGCGGCCGACGGACGTTCATCGAGGCTCAGGGAGTCTTTTCGCCCTGCTCGGTCGAATTCGCGGGCCTCTTGAGCGTCGAGGGAAGCGTCACTCCCGGACGCAACTTCGAACGGCCCACGAACCGAATCTGCGGTCCGTTTCCACCCGTGGCGAGGGCCGGGCGAAGGGTCGTCGTCGCCGCGGGCGCGACGTTCTCGGTGGCCAACGACGTCGAGGTCGTCTCCTCGGGTTGCGGGATCGGCTCTTTCCGACCGCACGCCACGAGAAACGCCAAGGGCAAGAGCGCAACCAACTTCATGCGCCCTCTATAGCACGACGCCCACGCCACGCCCGTGCAAGGCGCCGACTCCAACGCCCCCGTGTGTGCGTCGGAGCGTCCTCCACGCGCTCTTCACGGAAGAGATTCCGCCCCACAAAAGCGAACGACGCAGAAGGCACGAGGCCTCCTGCGTCATCCGCTTCGACGTCACGCGTCGTATGCCGACCGAAGGTTCGGTGGCGGCACGTTCCGCGCGCGTCGCGTTACGCGCTCACTGGCCGGCGTCCGAGCCCGCGTCCGAGCCGCCACCCTCGTGGGTTTCGACGCAGAACACGCGCGCGGTGAGCTTCGCGGCCGCCGCGAACTCCTTGCCGTCGCCGATGCAGTCGGTCACGGCCGGATCGCCGTCCTTCACCGCCGCGAACGCCTCGGCGCAACCCGCCGGGACGGCCGTGTCAGCGAACAGGTCGGCGCAGATGCCTTCCTGGGCTTCCTTCTCGCACGCGTCGCTCGCGGTCTGATCGTTCGAGTCGCACGCCTGGCACGCCGTCGCCGGGCAGAACGACTGGTTCGTCGTCGCGAGGGCGCACTCGGGTTTGCCGATCTTGATCGCGATGCACGCCTGGTAGTTGAGCAGAACGCTGGTCTGGCCGATCGTGAGCAGCGGCGGGATGCTGCCGTTGCCGCCGAGGACGCACTTCGCGCACGTCTCGTTGGCGCCCGTGGTCGCCGCGTTGCACGCGTCTTCCGAGGACGAGTCGCCGAGGCAGCCCGAGAGGAACGCATCGAGCTGCGCGTCCGTGCACTCGCCGCCGGCGCCGATGCCCGTGCCGTCCTGGATCGCCTGCGCGCCCGACTCGTCGTAGCACGAGTCGTCGCCGGTGCCGCCGCCGTCGCCCGGCTTCGGCTTGCTGCCGCCGTCGTTCGTACCGTTGCCGCCGCCGTCTTCGTTGCCGTTGGGCGTCGCCGCGTCGTTCGACGTCGTCGTGCTGCTGCTGCTCGAACAGCCCGCCGCCATCGACGAGGCCACGACAGCCGTGAGCGCCGTCAAGCTCGCAAGTGCAAATGCCTTCTTGAACATCTCTCTCCTCCTACTGACTTTCGCGGTCGTCGCCGCAAGCTACTCGGTTCTTTTGTGGTTCTGAGTGCCGGCGATGCCCGACGACCCAGGGAGCTTCGAAACTTCGATTTTTCGGCGAGCTGCAAACGGATACAGCTCGAGCTGAAAGGGCGCGCAGGCTATCGATGGCGCAGGGGCTCGTCAAGCGAATGTCGGGGGATCGTCACACGGGAACTTCCTGGGTCTCCCGCTAGGATCGGCCGATCATGGTTCGAACGACGAGGCGCTCTCCGTCGGGTCCGCGCTCCATGACATCGTCACCAGAGCGACAACTTTCTAACGGACCGTCGGACGTCGTGGTTCGCCACGATTCCGGCGATCGGTCGCTCAGAAAGCAACGATCCGGACAGCGACATCGTTATTTTTCAGGAAAGTCTCCTTTTTTGGCGGGAATCGTCCCTCTTTTGAGCGCGCGGCGGGAGCAACGTCGACATTTCGCATGATGTGGGATCGTTCGACGTCACGAGACCTCGCGATGACGGAAATACCGTCGTTCGTGGAGGGCGATGTCGCGTCATGAAGCATTGGCCATGCCAACGTGCACCTGCTGCACGTCACCATGGCGTCCACACCGCGCGCGTCAATCGGCAGGGAGCCTGTCGAGGGCTTCGACGACGAGCTCCCGATCGACCGCGCCTTCGGGGAGGCGCTCGAGGATCGGTCGCGCGGCGACGACGCGGGCCCGTCCCGCCGCGACGACGGCCGAGGCCCGGACCGCGGCGCGGCGCGCGCCAAGATCCCGAAGGACTTCGTCGATGGCGCGCGCGTGACCCATCCGCGCGAGGGCGATGCGCGCGTGGAACGAGCACGTGTCGCGGAGCAGACGCGCGAGGCCCCACACGCGGCGTTCGAGATCCGGGATGGCGTCCGTCATGCCGAGCTCCCCCGCGAGCTCGACGGCCGCTTGCTCTTCCTCTTTCTCGAGGTCGAGCCCATGATCGCTCCGCGTCACCTTTCGAATCAGCGCGTGGCCGTCGGTCTCGCCCGCCTTCGACAGGAGGATCGCCGCGACGAGCGCGATCGACGACGACGGGGCGCGGAGGAGCGCGCGGGCGCGAACGAGGAGCCGCGGCTCGACGCGCGACGGCGACCGAACGGCGCGCGCGTCGTCGAGGCGCTCTTCGGCCAAGCGGAGCGCGATGTGGACGATGGCGTCGTCGTCGTCGTTCGTGGCGTCGAACCGGGCTTGCGCGATCGTGGCGTCGTCACGGCAGACCCGCGAGAACGCGATGATGCCCTGGTAGCGGACCTCGGCGCGGCGATCGGCGAGCGCGCGCTTCAAGCGGTCGAGCGCGCGTTCGTCGCGGATCTCGCCGAGCGCGCAGAGCGCCATTTGACGGACGTGGGCGTCATCGTCGTCGACCGCGAGGAGGAGCGCGTCGAGCCGTTCGTGGCCGAGGAGATCGGCGAACGCGATGCAGGCGCTGGCGCGCACCCGCGGATCGGCGTCGCGGAGTCGCTCCTCGAAGAGCGCGAGCGCGCGGGCACGCACGACGTCGTCCACCTTGGCGTGGTGGACGAGATCGGAGATGGCCGACGCGCGGACCTCCGGACGGGCGCTCTCGAGATCGCGGACCGCCGCCGCGAGCGTGCGTGGGAGAGGAGGAGGGGCGAGCATGGTGGGAGGCGGAAGGAGCGCGAAGATAGGACGCCCGCCAGCGAGCGACAAGGCGAGCGACGAGGGCGAGCGGCGCGAGGAGGGGCTAGTGGCCGCCTTCGGGGCTTCGGGCGTCGAAAGCGCGACCGGCGAGCATCAGCGCGATGCTCGTGACGAAGATGGAGGACGACGCCACGAGCAAGACGTGCGGTGCGCGGAGCATCGCCGCGACGCCTTGATCGAGGAGGGCTCCGAGCGACACGCCGTCCCGCGGTCCGAAGCCGACGAACGCGAGCGCGGCCTCGCTCACGACGATGGCGGCGGCCGTCGCCCCGAGCTGGACCGCGACGACGCCGAGGACGTTCGGGAGCAGATGCCGAACGACCACCCGGGCCGTGCCGCCGCCGAGCGCGAAGACGGCCTCGACGAACGCCGCGCCGCGGAAGACACGCGTCTGCGCGAGCGCGAGGCGGGCGAACGGGGCCCACGACGTCAGGGCGAAGACGGCGGCGATGTGGAGCCGTGACGGCGAGCGGACCGCGGAGAGCACGACGAGCGCGAACAGGAAGGTCGGGAAGGCTTGCACGAGATCGCAGGCGCGGACGACGGCGCGCTCGGCGCGACCTCGGAAAAGGGCGGCGACGGCGCCGAGCGGGGCGCCGACGGCGAACCCGACGAGCGCGACCAGCACGGCCACGGCGATCGCGCGCAAGGTCGCGTGGGCGACGAGCGCGAGGAGATCGACGCCGGCCTCGCCGCACCCGAGCGGGAACGAGAGCGTGGGCGGGTCCCACGAGCGCTCGGGGACGAGGCGCGTCGGCGAACGCGAGCCGGCGGCGACCAGCGCGAACGCGAGCCCGAGGACGGCGAGCGGGACGACGCGGACGATCACGGGCGAAAGGGCTCTGTGTCGCGCGACCATGGGATCACGTCCGAGCGCGAGGATCGATCGCGGCGTGGATGGCGGCCGCGAGCTTCTGGGCGAGCACGAAGAGCGCGCCGGCGACGATGACCGCGCCTTCGAGCACGGGGAGATCGCGCGAGGCGTAGGCTTCGAGGATCAGCGTGCCGAGGCCGCGGCGCTCGAACAGGCGCTCGAGGACGACCGCGCCGCCCAAGAGCGCGCCGAGCTGCGCGCCGACGACGGTGACGACGGGGCCGATCGACGCCGGCAAGGCGTGGAGGAAGAGCATGCGCGCGAAGCTCCCGCCCTTCGCGCGGGCGACGGCGAGGAACGGTGCGCGGGCGACGTCGTCGAAGGCGGCGCGCGTGACGCGGGCGACGTGCGCGGCGAGCGGCAAGGACAAGAGGCCGCTCGCGAACAAGAGACCGGCGGCGCCGGCTTCGGGATCGCCGGGCAGCGGGACGACGCGGAGGCGGGCGGCGAGCGCGAACGTGAGCACCGGCGCGAACGCCAGCAGGGGCGTCGCCGCGAGCGCCGTGGCCACGCGGTCGACGAGCCCTCGTCGGCGGCCGAGCCAGGGCCCCGCGCCGAGGACGGCGGCGACGACACCGAGGCACGCGCCGACGAGGACCGCCACGCCGGCGAGCGACGCGGTCGGCCCCATCGCCTCGCACACGCGGCGCAACGCCGAGACGCCGGGCCGCCGGATGGATTCACCGAGGTCGAGCGTGGCGAGCCCGCGCCCGAAATGTGCATACTGCACGGGAAGGGACTCGTCCAAATGGAGCACGGCGCGGAGCTTCGCGCGCTCGGTCTCGCTCGCCTGATCGCCGAGCACGAGGGCGGCCGGATCGCCGGGCAAGAGACGGAGCGCGAAGAACACGAGGCTCGCGAGCGCGAAGACGACGAGCGCCGTGTCGACGAGTCCTTTTTTCAACCCTCGCGCGACGCGACCGAGCCCACGCCACGCGTTCCCTTTCGACGTCGATGCTCCGGCGTTCAACCGCCGTCACCGGCGTCGAGCCCGCCGTCGGGAAACAGAGGAGGCAGCGCGCCGGCGTCGTTCGACGTCCCCGGACCGGGGTTCGTGACGGAGATCGGCGGGACGTCGGGGCCGGTCGGCTGACACACGGCGCTCGACGACGGCGCCGGGGCCCCCGCTCCCGCGTCCTGCGACGCCGCCGCGATCACCATGCAGGTCTTCACGTTCTGTCGGTCGTCGAGGATGAGCGCGCTCCACGGCGCCGTCCGTGGGTCGACGCACGTGTAGCCGCTGCGGCAATCGCCGTTCGATTCGCACGTCGCGACGCAGAACGCACGCGCGGTGCGCGCGCCGGAGGCACCGTTGCGATCGTCGTACCCACAACCGGGGATCGCGGCTTCGAAAAGCGTGCACGCCGCGTCGTCGCCGCAGCCGTTGCCGCTGCAGTTGAACTCCGTGCAGTACCCTCCCGGCTGCGACGTGTCGCAGAGGCGGTTGCTGCTGCTGCTCAGCGAACAATCGGTCGAGAGCTGGCAGTCGTCACCGATCTTCGGCGTGCACGCCGTGAGCACCGCCACGAGCGCGACGCACCACGAACGAAGCGGTCGGCGCGACGGCGGGATCGAGGGATGGTCGGAGCGGAGCGGCAACGTCGGGCCTTTGGCCTTTGGGTCGATGAGGCGTAGATGAGGCGCGGAGGCAGAGAGCCAGAGATGAACGGCGTCACCCCGTCTTCGCGAGCGCTCTGGCTCGGGCGTCAAAGACGTCGTCCAGTTCGTCGAAGACCGCAGGAATTCCGGGCGTTCTAACCCCTTCGTCGTTTGACATCAAGCACCGAGGACCGTAAGAGTAGCTTGAACCCATGGCCACCTGGATTGAGCCCGAAACCTGCATCAACTGCGGGGCTTGTGAGCCCGAGTGCCCCAACGAGGCCATCAGCGAGGGCGAGGACGTCTACATCATCGATCCGGAGCTCTGCACGGAGTGCGTCGGGTTCTACGATCACGAGGCGTGCCAGGCGGTTTGCCCGGTCGAATGTTGCATTCCGGACCCGAACCACCCGGAGAACGAGCCCGAGTTGCTCGCGCGGGCGCTGCAGCTCCATCCGGACGACGCCGAGCTCCGGCAGCGGGCTGACGCCAACGATTTTCCGTCGCGTTTCCGCAAATAGCCGTGCGGCGTCGACGAGGAGATCCCGCGGGGAAGGATCGCGGACGCGGGGGTCTCCGCGCGCGACTCACGCTCGCGCTCGTCGTGCTCGCAGCGGGGGCCGGCTGCGGGGGCGGCGCTCCCCTCCTCCATCCCGCG
This sequence comes from Labilithrix sp., assembly GCA_044226145.1. Classification (GTDB taxonomy): domain Bacteria; phylum Myxococcota_A; class Polyangia; order Polyangiales; family Polyangiaceae; genus Labilithrix. The sequence continues at coordinate 15,139 of JBGAHN010000052.1, forward strand.
CGCACGCTCCCCAAAGGCGAAGTGCGCGCCGCGGGCGGCGTCAGCGCGAACGTCGTCGTCGGGGATCTCGCATCCCAGCTCCGATCGGCGCGTGAAATCGCCGCCCGGGATCCGTCGGGCGGATCGAGCACGAGCGCCGCGTACGCCCGCGGCGCCGTCGTCCTCGCGGCGGCCGCGCCGGGCCTTTCGCCGTTCGTCGGCGCGCGCGTCGGGATCGGCAACGCGTTCGAAGGCGGCCTCGCGTACACGGGACGCGCGGCGCGGGTCGACGTCCGCCGCTCCTTCGATCAGGGGCACCTATCGCTCTCGATCGGGATCGGCGGGACGGCCCTCCTCTATGGACGCGAGCAAGGGACGCCGCTGCCGAACGTCGCGCTGAACGCGCTCCACGGCTACGGGGCGGATCTCCCGGTGCTCGTCGGCTACCAGAGCGACGGGGGGCTCTACATGCTTTGGGCCGGCGTGCGCGGCGGCTTCGAGCAGGCCATCCTCTCCCAACTGACGAGCGAACCGACGTCGAGCGGCCCTTCGCCTTTCCGTCTCGACGCCACGCGCTTCTACGGCGGCGCGCTCGCGGGCTTCGCCGTGGGGTTCAACCACGTGCACGTCGCGCTCGAGATGTCGGCGGCCTATCAGTCGATCGACGGGAGCTTCGGCGGCAACGACGTCACGGTCCGCGGGATCAGCCTCGCGCCGGCGACGGCGTTGTGGTGGTCGTTCTGAACATCCGCTCGAGGACGGAGATCGCGACGTCTCCCGCACGGGCCGACGCCCGGACGTGGTTTTCGCGCCACTGATCGCGCCCCGCACGGCCGACGACGTTCGCGACGCCGAGGACGGCGCTGCACGGGATCCCGACGACGGCGGCCGCCCGCGCGAACGCGAACGCCTCGAGGTGCTCGACGTCGGCGTGCTCTTCGAGGAGCGCCGCGAGCGCGTCGTCGATCGTCACGCCGATCGTGTTCGCGATGCGCGCGGGACGAGCGCCGGCCTCCGTCGCGGCGTCGAGGAGCGATCCGTCGAGCACGACGCGCGCGGGCATGGGCCCCGGGAGCTCCGCTTTGCCGTCGAGGACGGCGGCGTCGACGAGGCACGCCTCGCGACCGACGACGACCTCGGGCACGGCCGGCATGGGCCCCTCGCGATCGAACAGCCGCCCGCACGTGCCGACGAAGAGCGCGTGCGTCGGCGCGTGGATCGAGAGAGCACGCGCCGCGCCGATGGCGGCGTCGACCAACCCGACGCCGATCGGCAGCGCGACGACGTGCTCACCGAACGACGCCTCCGACACGCGCTCGCGGACGCGCACGAGCTCCGGCTCCCATGCCGCGACGACCAACACCTTCATGCGTCATTCATAGTCGACGTCGAGCGCCCGACGCACGACCGTTCGCAAGCGCTCGAGGAGGGTGACGGGGAGCTGGAAGAGCCGGCTGACGAGCGGGACCGACGGGCGCTCGACGGGGCGCTGGGCCTCCGGTTTGCCGAGCGCGCGCAGCATGGCGTTCGCCGCTTCGATCCCCGTGACGGCGGCGCGCTCCATGAAGAAGCTCCGGTTCTCCGGATCGTCGGTGCGCACCCAATCGCCCGCGAAGAAGACGTTGGGCCGTCGCGCGTCGCTGACCGTCGGCGTCCGCACGTAGTCACCTGGCGCGAAGAGGGGGAACACGTCGTCGTGGCGGAGCATCCGGCTCCGCGAGCGATCGAGTCGGGCTCCGAGGTCTTCGTCCGGGAAGTACGCCGTCAGGACCTCGAGGGCGCGGTCGTAGACGTCGTCGTCGGTCAGCGCGCCGAGGTTCTCGCTCCCGCCGACGTGGCACTCGAGGAACAGATCGTCGAGCTCGGCGAACTCCTTTTGCATCGTGTGGAGCGCGAAGAAGTTGTCGAGCAGGTCCTCGGCCGCGAAGACGCCCGTGTCGGGGCCGCTCCATTTCGGCTTGCCGTCCGCGCGCGCCCGAAAGCGCATGCGCAAGACCATCACCGACGTCGTGCGGAGGAGCGGGATCTCGGCCGTCGACGGGTTCGTCGCGAGGGCGCGCGGGAAGATCGCCTTGAGCCCCGCGAGATCGAGCGCCAAGAGCACGTGATCGGCGCACTCGACGCCGGGTCCGGTGGCGCCGCCGCCGTCATCGATGACCCACACGTTCGCCACGGGATCGTGCTGCAAGGGCACGGCCGGCAGCGGCTTCTTGGGAGGTCCCGCGAGGACGGCGCCGTCGGCGTCGAACCGTCCGCCGTGGCACGGGCAGTCGAACGTCGGCGCGCCGGCCGGTCCGTTCGGCTGCACGCCGAGGCGACATCCCTGGTGCGTGCACGCGCCGTCGAAGGCGTGGAGCTGCTTCTCCCCGGCGTCCCAGCGAAAGCCGAGGTACTTCGCGCCGAGCTGGCGCATGAAGAGCGGCGGAGCGCCCGCGAGCTCTCGGTCGGCGATCGTCGCGCGCGTCGCGACGGCCGTGCAACGGTCGCCGTCGAACACGAGCTCTTCGGCGGGCACGCCCAGGCGAAAGCGAACCCCGCGAGCTTCGAGCGCGCGACGCCACGGCTCGAAGATCAGCGGGATCATCCCCGACGCGAACCACTCGGCCTTCACGGCGTCGGCGTCCTCGAGCACGTAGTACGTCAACGCCTCGGTCGCCATGCGCGCGCTCACCTCGTCGCCGCGCGCGTAGGAGAGGTTCTTCACGTAAGGCACGAGGAGCAGGCGCGCCGCGCGGCCCGACGCCCCCGTTCGGCGCAACAGCGCCGCGAAGGTGCTCTCGTCGAGCTCGCGATCCTTGATGCGCGGCGATGCATAGGCCCGGACGAGCATCGGGAACGAGAAGACGTAGTCGCGGATCCGGAACACCCCGCGCGGGATCATCGCGGACAGGAAGAACGGCGCCGGACCGCGGGCCTTCGCGAGCTCCGTCGAGCCCATCGTGCGGTCCGCGAACGGAACGCCCGTCGTCCGCGTTCGGGTGTAGATGTCGCGAATGCCGACGTCCTCCCAGAGCCGGCGCAGGTTCGCGTAGCGCGGGAACATGCCGTGCATGCCGTGCTCGATCGTGTGCCCGAGCTGCGGATCGACGTACGACATGCAGCGGCCTCCGACGGCCTGCGCCTTCTCGAGGACGGTGACCGCCACCCCCGCGCGCGACAGCACGTCGGCCGCGGCCATCCCGGCGATGCCCGCGCCGACGATCACGACCTTCTTTCCGCCCGGATCCGATCTCTCGCTTCCATCCACCATCGTCGTCCCCTCGGGTAGCTACGGATCTCGATCGACCGCCGGCATCGGCGCGCCGAGACGTGTCGTCGTCCAACGCCAGGCCTGGCACCACACGGGCGCCATCGAGACGCCGCCGAACGTCGCCTCCCGAACCCGGAGGACGCGGCCCGTTCCTTCGGGCTCGAGCGCGATGCGCGCGCGCCGAGGCGGCGGATGGGCGGCGCCGAGCACGTCCACGCGCGACGTGAAGAGGCGAACACCGAGCGCCACGAGCAATCGGACCGGGAGCAAGCACGCCGAGACGACCGCGCCGGCGGCGTCCGCGCGGAGGGCGACGGACGGGGCGCTCACGCGAAGCCCGCGCGGGCCGAGGTCGAAGCTCAACGCCTCGTCGAAGCGCTTGGGAAGACCGTAGTGGAGGACGCCGAGGTCCGTCGGTTCGCGCGCGTCGAGGACCATGTCGAACGGCACGCTCGCGAGCTCGCATCCCCGGCGCGCCGCGATCGCGAAGATGACCTCGTGGTAGCGGATGGGCAGCTCCTCCGGCACGCGCTCGTACTTGGTCGCGACGACGACGACGACGAGGCGACCGCCCACGCCGACCGGCCGGAACCCGCGCGGCAGCGGGGGAATCGCCACGCCATCCTTCGCGACGAAGCCGACCATGACGGACGCGCGCCCGCCGAGGACGTACGGAGGTGCGAACGGCGCGAGCGGCATTTCCAGAATTTTCCCCCTCTACCCCTCATTTCAGGATCTTCATTTCGGGCCGTGTGGCAAGGTGAAAGCGATGGCCGTCCGCGAATCGCCGTCCGAACGGTCCGAACGAAGCGACGATCCGCTGTCGACGATCCGCGAACGGAGCGGCCAAGCGCTCGTCGCGCCGGCTTCGTCTTCGGGTCCGCCGCTGACGGAACCGCCGCCGGGGACCTTCCTCGACCGGATCGCGCGCTATTTCGAGGGCGGCGGCGCCGGAACACCTTGTGCGACGATGCTCGATCTCGGCGACGTGCTCGCGGCGGACGAGCTCGCGAAGCTCCCGGCCGTCGTCGCGGCGTTCTACGCGCAGCCCGCCACCTTCGACGTCGAAGCCGGCGTCGACGGCGGTCCCTACAGCCGGCGGCTCCTCGCCCTCTTCGCGGCGATCGGGCGGCAAGCCGACGTCGTCGATCGCGTTCGGGGGTTCGAGGCCTACCCGCTCGGCCAGCTCCTCTACCGCGACCGGCGCGGACGCGTGCACTGGGACCGCTACGCGTGGATCGACGGGACGTGGCGACGGCTCTTCCTCGCCCGCATCGACGGCGCGACCGGCACCATGTGCGAGACCTTCGTCCTCTACGGCGTCCCCGTCCCCCTGACGTTCCGCGCCGCCGTGGTCGACGGCGCGCTCGTCCTCACGCTCGTGAGGAAGTGGTCGTCGCCGCTGTCGTGGTTCGCGCGCGTGGTCTACCGCACCGAAGCGCGGGCCGAGGGCACGTCGACGCAAGGGGACTTCCGGATCCCCCTGCTCGGCTTCTACGTGCGGACCGAGTTTCGCGCCGCGCGCTGAACGGCGCTCGTCCGCTCGGGCGGGCGCGCGCACGGGATCTCGACGCGGAACTTCGTCCGCTCGGACGGGTGGCTGTCGCACGTGAGCGTGCCGCCGTGCGCGAGGACGATGCCGTGGCTGATCGAAAGGCCGAGGCCGAGGCCGTCGCCCGTCTTCGTCGTGAAGAACGGATCGAAGATCCGCTGCGCGATCGCCTCCTCGAACCCGTCGCCGTTGTCGATCACCTCGAAGAACACCCAACCTTCCGGCGCTCCGGAGGGATCGCACCGCGTCACGGATCCGACGCGGATCTCGATGCGCATCGGCTCCGCGCGCTCCGGATCCCGACGGTGGAGGGCGTCGCGCGCGTTCATCATGAGGTTCATGAGCACTTGCTGGAGCTGCTGCACGCGGCACACGAGCTCCGGCGCCGGCTCGTCGATCGACACGTCGAGCTCGATGGAGTCCTTCTGCAGGATGCTGCGGACGAGCGTCAGCATCTCGCAGACGACGTCGCGCGCGTTGCTCGCGATGGCCTCGCTCTCCTCGGCGCGCCCGAAGCGCAGGAGGTTGCGCACGATGGACGCGACGCGCTGGGCCTCGCGCTGGATCTCTTCGAGGAAGCTCGCGACCTGCTCCTCCGGCAGCGGGGTCTTCCGCATCAGGCTCGCGTAGTTGAGGATGCCGTGGATGGGGTTGTTGATCTCGTGCGCCACGCCCGCCGCGAGGGTGCCGAGCGACTCGAGCTTCTGCATGTGGAGCATCGGCGCCGCGGTCAAGAGCTTCTGCCGCTCGCGCTCGAGCCGATCGACCGCCGCGCGCTGCTCGGCGAGCAGGATTTCGAAGCGGCGGGCGAGCACGAGCCAGCACCCGAAGACCAGCGCGAAGAAGCCTCCGTGCTGGATGAAGTGCGCGTCGCGGACACGAACGAGGATGCCGAAGTCGAGCACCGTCGCGACGAAGTAGATGACGCACCCGATGCTCATCGGCAGAAACTCGCGCCGCACGCGCGTCGCCGCGAAGAGCATCCACGCGAAGCACGAGAACGCGACCGACACCCACGCGAGGTAGACGAGGCCGATCGGTTGGAACGTCAGCAGATGGCGGTGCACGCTCCCGAGATCGGTGTCGATCGTCCGAGAGAGCGCGAGCTGGGTGCCGAACGAAAAGTCCGACAGCACGCAGCCCACGAAGGCCACGGTCAGGACGAGGTTGATCTTCTGCCCCGTCCGCAGCCAACGCGGCACGCGCGGCGCCAGGGTGACGACGAGCTCGCCGAAGACGTACGTGATGAAGGGCGTGAAGATGCAGATGGCCTGACCGTAGGGCAGCGCCCGCGCGCCGTCGGTCTGCCGAAAGTACAGGTACGTGATGGTGCAGTAGATCGCCTCGAGGAGCGCGAGGAGCAGGAGGTCCACGTACTGCCGCGCGCGCGTCGCCAGCGCCAGGTTCGCCGCGTGGAGCGCGAACGCGAAACACACGCCAGTCATCACGAGGAGACTGGCGAAGTACCATTCGGACATGAGCCACCACGACCGTACACCAGCCGAGACGAAGACGTGACGGAACCATCGCCGATTCATTGGTTTGGCCATGGCCCGTAACTGCGGCGAAATCGCGCGCAGGCGTCGCATCGAGGCGAAGGCATGGCGGCGACGGAGGAGCCTCGATCCGGCGAGCAGGACCGAAGGTCGTTGCCGGAAACGCGCGTTCCGACTAGGATTTGGGGGTACATGTCGCCCTCGACGCCTCGGTCCGGACGTTCGAACGCGTGGGAAAACGTGCGCGCGCTGGCGGGCGTCGCGTTCGTGGCGGCTCCCACGATGGTCGGGTGCACCGTGTCGCCCTCGTCCGACAGCGTCGACGCCGAGAGCGCCGCGCAGAGCTCGGCGGCGATCGTCATCGTCGAGCGCACGGCGGGGCCGGGTGACGCCGTCCACGGGGACGACGTGGTGGCGCGTTTCATCCGCGTCCAAGGCTCGATCGACGACGCCACGTTGCGCGTCGTCGGTGTGTCGACCGAGATCCCGGCCGTCGGCACGTGCGTCGACGTCGAAGGCAACGGGGTTGCGCGCGCGCCGGGCGCCACGACCGCGAGGGGCGTCGAGCTCTTGGACGTCGGGGCGGTGACGCTCGAGGATCCGCAAGCACCGGCCGGCAAGAACACCGAGCTCCTCCCCCGCGTCATGCCGGATCCGGCGGGCGTCGTGTCGGGCGTCATTTATTCCGCGCGCGCGAACGACGCGTTCACGCCGGGAAGCGGGCTTCGCCTGCGCGCGAGCGGAGGGCCCGACGCCGCCGAAGGCTTCGTGGCGCAGTTCCGTGCGCCGCGCGACGTCGCGAACGCGCGGGTCGCGGTCGGCGCCGGCGGCGTCGACGTGACGTGGGACGCGAGCGAGGCCGAGCCGCGCGATCTCGTCTACGTCGAGCTGCTCACGCCGTCGTCGACCACGGTTCGGCGCTGCACCTCGCTCGACGCGGGGCACCTTTTCATCGGGTTCGGCGACGCGACGACGGCGCTCGACGAGGGCCAGGTGGTCGTGCATCGACTTCGCCGCGAGCCGTTTCAAGGCAAAGGCGTGCCGGACGGCGAAGTTCGGTTCGACGTCGCGCGCATCCTGACCTACACGCGCTGACGCGAACGCGGCGCGGACGCAGCGCGCGCGGCGAAGTCCACGGAGATGGCGGAGATGGCGGAGCGCTTGGGACTGGCGCGAAACGCCGTTCGCGCTTACAACCGATCGGATGCCGTCGTCCGGAGAGAGCTCGCCGTCGGTGCGCGCCGCCTCGAACGCACGTCGCCCGGTGTCGCGCGTGTTCGCGGTGCTCGGGGTGCTCGCCGTCGCGCTCGCGCCGTGCGTCGCGGCGGGCGAGACGAAGACCTCCGCGAAGGCGGCGAAACCGGCCTCGTCGAAGCCTCGGCCGACGGCGACGGCGGAAAAACCGCGAACGCCCTCGAAGACGACGAAGACGACCGCACCACGCACGGCCGCGACCACCAAGCGTCGAACCAACGCCTACACGGCGGCGTCCCGCACGTGGCACACGCCGACGCCCGGCAAGAGCGCGCCGCTCGATGCGCGCGGGCGGCCGAAGCTCGTGCTCCAAGGGCTGAATTTCCCCGATCGCGTCGAGCTCACGGCGAAGACGGACGGCGGCGGCTTCTCGGCGGAGGATCTCGATCGGGCCGCGCACGTCATGCGGGAGCCTTCGTCGGGCAACGAGCACCCGGTCGCCCCTCGCCTGCTCGACGTGCTCTACCGCATCCAAACGCACTTCGACGCCGAGGAGCTGCGCATCATCTCCGGCTATCGGACGCCGCGGCGCGGGAAGACCTCGAACCACGGCAAAGGGCGCGCGCTCGACATCGTCGTGCCGGGCGCGCGGGACGAAGACGTCGCCAAGTTCGCGCGCGAGATGGGGTTCCTCGGCGTCGGCATCTACCCGACGAGCGGCTTCGTGCACGTCGACGTCCGGGAGCGGTCGTTCTTCTGGGTCGACACGAGCGGTCCCGGGCGACGGAATCGGACGCGGGGGATCCTCGCCGAGCTGGCGCGGCAGAGCGACGCGAAGGCCATCTCCCGCGGGGAGAAGCCGATGAGCCTCTTCGTGATCGCCGACGACGTCGACGCGGTCCTCGGGACGACGGTGGCCACGTCGCACGACGACGCGCACGACGACGAGGACGACGACACGGACGGCGAAGGCGACGACGGCAACGGCAACGACGGCAACGACGCTAAGTGACGCGGACGCGGGCCGATGGATGCGGACCTCGAGCTCCTGATCCGGCAAGAACGCGTCGCGGAGGCCGCGCATCTGGCGAGCGAACGCGGCGACCACGCCACGGCGAGCGTGCTCTACGAGCGCGCGTGCGATTTTCGCAGCGCCGCGATCGAGGCCGGGCGGGCCGAGAATTGGGAGCGGACACTGGAGCTCGCCCCGAACGATGCAGGGGAGCCGGGCGCGAGCGGGAAGCCTAGCGAGCCGGGGAACCCGGGCGCGAACGCGGAGCCAAGCGAGCCGGGTGGAGCGGGCGAGCCGAACGTCGGTGTGTACGTCGAACGCGCGTTCCGGGCGCTCGAACGTTCGGGCGAACGCGCGCGCGGCTGCGCCGAGAAGCTCGGGGCGCGCGGGCGTCATGCGTGGGCGGCGCGGCTCTTCCATGCGGCCGGGGAGACGACGAAGGCGGCGCGTGCCTACGAGCGCGCCGCGAAGCCGATCGACGCCGCGCGGCTCTTCGAGGAGGAGGGCAGCGTCGTCGACGCGGGGCGCGTCCTCGAGGCCGCGGCACGACGGACGCCGGACGACGCGGCGGTCCACCTCGCGCTGGGCGAGCTCCTGCTTCGGTACGGGAAGGTCGAGCACGCGGTGCGCGTGCTGCAACGTGTGGGTGAAGCGGCGGCGGAAAGGAGACGGGCGCTCACCCGGCTCTCGGAGGCCTTCGGTGCGTTGGGGCTCGACGACGCTCGCGCCGCGGTCGACGACGAGCTCGCGCACCGCGGGGGCCCGGAATCGGACGCGCGTGAGGCGGCGGCGATCCCGCGCACGATCGCCGCGAAGCGCTTGTTCGGTCGCTACGAGATCGCCAAGGAAGTGGCGTCTTCGCCGAGCGCGCGCGTGTTCGAGTGCCGCGATCCCATCCGGGACGAACCCGTCGCGGTGAAGCTCTTTTCCGCCCAAGACACCCGCGGTCAGGGGCGCGACGCGTTCGTGCGGTTCGAGCGCGAGGCTCGCGCGATGGGGACCCTCGCGCACCCGAACGTCGTCCCGTTGCGCGACTATGTCCCCGAAGGCCCCGCGCTCGTCATGGCCTGGATGAACGGCGGATCGCTCGCCGATCGGCTCGCGCGGGCCCTGCCCACGCCGAGGCGCGCCGTCGAAATCGCGCAGGCGGTGCTCCTCGCGCTCGCCGAAGCGCATCGGCTCGGCATCCTCCATCGCGACGTCAAACCGGCGAACGTGCTCTTCGACGACGCCGGCGTCGCGCGGCTCGCCGATTTCGGCGTCGCGCACCTCGGCGACCGCTCGGCGACGGCGACGGCCGGCGTGATCGGAACCATCCGCTACATGAGCCCCGAGCAACGCGAAGGACGTCCCGCGACCGCGGCGAGCGATCTGTTCGGGGTGGGCGCGCTCCTCTTCGAGATGCTCACGGGCGACGTCCCGGACGCGCGCGCGCCGGGCATGCCGGATTCCGCGACCGCGATTGCGACCGCGCCTACGCCCTTGCCGAGCGACGTGCACGACGAGCTCGACGACCGCCACGACGCCGTCGTGCGCGCGGCCATCGCGACTTCACCGTCGGATCGGCCCGAGAGCGCGCTCGCGTTCCGACATGCCCTCGCGTCCCTCGCCTGGCCGGACACGGAGCCGCGCCGGCGCGTGCACCGGAAGGTCGAGACGCGGACGGATCCGACGGAGCTCGCGCGGCTCGCATGCCCCGACGCTTCGTCCGCCACGAACGTGTGGCTCGACCGCTGGCTCGATCGACGCGTCGTCGTCGTCCCGCTCGACGACGTGTCCCTCGCGCGGGCCTCGGCGTTCGCGCGCGCCGATCACCCGGCGCTCCAAACGGTCCTCCGCGTCGACCACGACGCGCGTACGATCTGGCTCGCCGAGCCGCGCGGCGCTCCCTTGCGCGGCGCCCTCACCGAAACGCAAGCCACGCTTTTGCGCGAGGCCCTCGCTCGGCTCCACGCCGAAGGCGACGTCCACGGACACGTCGACGCCGACCATGTGGTCGTCGACACCGACGCGATGCCCGTCCTCCGCATGGCCACGCATCCGGACGCGCAGGCGTCGGCGGATCACGATCGGCGTGGCCTCGACCGCCTCGAAAAAGCACGGCCTTGAGCCGCGCGCGGCGAGGCCGCCCGAAAACTTGCGGCGAGCGGCCGCCGCGACGAGGATTCGGCCATGCCGGTCCATCGCTCCGTCGGAACCCTCGTCCTCGTCGTGCTCTCGTCCGCCTGCGGTGCGGGCCGCGCGGAGGGTCCGGAAGCGGGGCATCCCACCCAAGAGGCCGCTCGAACGAACGACGACGCCCGATCCGAAGACGCGCCGGGCGCTCGCATCGGGAAGCTCTCGCGGGCGGACGTCGACCGGGCCGTCGATGACGGGCTCGGCGTGCTCCTTCGAAACGTGCAGGTCGACGACTGGCCCGTCGTGCGCGACGGTCGGTTCCACGGCTTCCGTTTGCGCGCGCTGAGCCCCGCGTGGAACGTCGGGCTCGAACCGGGCGACGTGATCCTCCGCATCAACGATCTCCCCATCGAGCATCCCGAGGAGGCCGACGCCGCGCTCCGATCGCTGAAGACGGCCCCGTCCCTCCGCATCGCGTTCGAGCGCGAGGGAAAGCTCGCGGTCCTCGAGCTGCCCATCGTCGGCGCGCCGGCGCCAGCCTCCGTGCAAGCGCCGCCGGCCGCCGTGCAAGAAAGCACGACGCCCCCCGCGGCCTCGTCGACGCGCCGGCCTTAGCCTCCCCGCACGCCCCGCCCGGGCCCCTCACCCCGGCGGAGCCCCCGGCCTCGCGTCCGCGCCACCTCCGAAGTGCGTGATATCCGGCGCGACCCGTGCAACGATGGTCGATCGTCCGCCACCCGATCGTCGGCCGGACGGTTTTTTTCGAGGCGGGGAATCGACGTGAAAAAGAGCCGGCACGCCACATCGCTGCTCGTCTATGGCGCCATCCTTCTCACGCTCGTCGTGACGGCGAGGCAGCTCTGGACGACGGATCTCGGCATGGACGAGACGTTGTCCAACGGCCATCGCTTCGTGACCGAAGTCGACCGCGATGGCGCCGCCGCGCGCGCAGGGATCGTCCTCGGCGACGAGATCCTCGAAGATCCCGGCCGCATCACGTTCGTCGCCCCGTGGACCGAGCGCGAGATCTATGAGTGGACCTACGGCCTGCACCGCGCCTTCGAGCGCGGGCACGTGCCGATGCGCCTCCGTCGCGGGGACGTCACCTTCGAGGTGGACGTCGTGCCGCCACCGGCGCCCAACCTCCCCGCGGCCTTCCGTCATCTCCGCCGCATGGGGCCGTACCTCCCGACGGCGTTCGCGTTCCTCGCCGTCGCGGCGTTGCTCGTCCGGCGTCAGCGAGCAAGAGGCGACGAGGCGAACGCCGCGCGGCTCATCGCGGCGAGCAGCGCGTTCTTCGGACCCTGCTGGGTGATCTCGTGGCCGACCCCGGCGTGGCCGCTCTGGCTCTACCCGGTGTCGAGCCTGCTCGACGTCTGCGCGGGGGCGTGCGGGGTCCTCACGCTCGCGATCTTCGCCTGGTCCTACCCGCTCCGCGCGCGCGTGGTCGACGTCCGATGGATTCGGGCCCTCGTGTTCGGGAGCGCGTGCGCGTGCGCGGCTTACTCGGTGCTCAACGGCATGCACGCCGTCGATCCGATCCGCGGCCTCCACGGCAACACGACGATCATCGTCCACGACAGCGTGATGGCCCTCGTCGTCGTCGTCGGATTCGGCTGGCAGCGCAAGCACGCGGTCAACGTCGTGGCGCGCCGCCAGGCGACCTGGCTGCTCCTGTTCAGCGGCCTCGGCATGTTCGTCCCGATCTTCGGCCTGATCCTGCCGGAGCACGCGTTCGGCTGGTGCACCCCGATCCTCCACAAGATCCTCTTCCCCTTCCCCGTCCTCATTCCCATCGGCTTCACGGCGGTCGTCGCGCGCTACCGGCTCTTCGCGCTCGACGGCTTCGCGCTCCGCGCCGGTCCCTACGCGATCGCGCTCGCCACCTCGCTCGTCGTCTGCATCGCGATCACGCTCGGCGTCGAGGCCCTCGTTTCGGACTGGAACGGGCCCCAAGACGTGTCCCGCTGGCTCGGGATCATCGCCGCCATCGTGCTGACCGAGCCCCTTCGGCGAGGCGCGCAGCGGCTGATCGATTTCGCCTTCTCGCGCGATCGCGACGCGTTCCTCACGCGCTGCACGGCGCTCGCCGCGCGCGTGGCCCGCGACGCCAACGCCGAGGCCATCGAAGCGGAAGTGCGGCGGGTCCTCGACGCCCGCGAGGCGACCCTTCTCTCCCTCTCCGACGTCGTCGATCCCGCGTCGGCGGCCCCGGTCGACGCGGCGCTCGCCAAACACGGGACGATGCGGGTCCTCGACCTCCCGTCCGCCGACGTCGTCGACGTCCTGCACGGGCGCGGCTTCGAGCTGCTCGTCGCCGTCCCGTCCGACGAAACCGGTGCGCCCGTCCCATCGACGCTCGCCCTCACGCTGCCGATCGCCGCGCACGACTTGGCGGACTCCGAGCGCGACGCCCTCGCGCTCGTGGGACGCATCGTGGGCGCGACGCTCGCGCGCGACGCCGCCCGCTCGGCGCTCGTCCGTGAGCGGGTCCGCGCCGAAGACGAACGACGCCACATCGCGATGGAGCTCCACGACAGCGTCGGCGCCGCGCTGACCGCCGCGCGCATCATGACCCGCAAGCTGCGCGAGCCCACGTCCACCCACGCGCCCGCCGGAGGCACGCTCGACGCCCTCGACGCGATGCTTCGCGAGGGCCTCGGGGACCTCCGCACCTCCCTCTGGAGCCTCGATCCCGGCGAAGCCTCGTGGGAAAACCTCGTCGCGCGGATCCGAAGGCACGTGACCGATCGCGGCGAAGCGGAGGGCGTCGCGACCTCCGTCGTCGTCGAGGGCAACCCCGGCAGGACCCTCTCGCCCGCGCTCCGCCTGTGCCTCCTCCGTCTCGTCCAGGAGAGCACGTGCAACGCGCTCAAGCACGCCTCGCCGAAGCGCATCGTCGTGCGCCTCTGCGCGAACGACGCGGGTTTCGACCTCTCGATCGAAGACGACGGCACGGGCCTCCCCGCCACCTTCGCGTTCGGCCACGGGATCGGCAACATGTCCCGCCGCGTGGAGGCGTCGTCCGGCACGTTCCGCATCGAAGGCCTTGCGACCGGAGGAACGCGCGTGTCGGCGTTCTTGCCGCTCCGCGCCCAAGCCCCTGCGATGGCCGCGCAGATCCTCGAAGGGTCGACGCCGTGACGCCCGCCACCCGACGCTCGAACGTCGTCCGCGTCTTGCTCGTCGAAGACGATCCGCTCGTGGCGACGGACTTCGCGATGCTCCTCACGAGCCACGCGGATCTGTCGCTCGTCGCGGCGTTCCCCTCCGCCGAGCTCACCTTGGCCGCGGTCCACCGGGGCCTCGAGGCGGACGTCGCGCTCGTCGACTTGGGCCTGCCCGGCATGCGCGGACAGGACTTGATTCGCCAGCTCAAAGCGCTCCGCACGCGCCTGGAAATCGTGGTCCTCACCGTGTTCGACGACGACGACAGCCTCTACGGCGCCCTCCGCGCGGGCGCGAGCGGCTACCTCTTGAAGGACGCCTCGAGCCGCGATCTCGCCGAGTCCGTCCTCCAAGTGCACCGCGGGGGCGCGCCGATGTCGCCGAGCATCGCGCGGCGCGTCTTGCTCGAATTCCGCGAGCCTCCGTCCTCGAGCCCGGCCTCGCTCACCGCGCGTGAACGCGACGTCCTCGAGCTCCTGACGAAGGGCGCCTCGTACCCGCTCATCGGCGAAGCGCTGTCGATCTCGACGAACACCGTGCAAACGCACATCCGCTCGATCTATCGAAAGCTCGAGGTGTGCACGAAGGCGGAGGCCACGGCGGAGGCCTACAAGCGCGGGTGGCTCCGATGATCCTCACGTCGCCGTAGAACGCGTCGAAAGACGTGCCTAAGAGCGCGCCTGAAAACGTGCCTAAAAACGTGCCTGATAGGCCGCGTAGATCCGCGCGTGCACCTCGTCGACGGTGCCGCGCCCATCGACGACGACGATCGGATCGTTCGGCATGTGCGTCCCGAGGTCCCGGTAGAACGTCGCGAGCGCGCGCTGCGTCTCGTTCTGCTCGTAGAGCTGCGCGGGCTCGCCACGCGAAGCGCGACGGAGCGCGGCGTCGTCCGCCGGCAGATCGACGACGATCACGAGATCGGGGCGCATCGCGTGCCGATTGAGCTCGCGGATCCATTCGACGGCGCTCTCCCCGCCGCGACCGCTCGACACGCTCTGGTACGCGAGGCTCGACGCATCGTACCGATCCGACACCACGACGCCGCCCTCCGCGAGCACGGGCTCGATCTCGGCTTCGACGTGATCCATGCGATCGGCAGCGAAGAGCAGCGCCATCGTCGCCCACCCCGGCGCGCGCCCTCCGGGGGCGACGATGCGGCCGGTGAGGATCTGCCGGACCAGCGCGCCGATGGGGCCGTCGCTCGGTTCGCGCGTCGATCGGACGACGCGCTCGCCCTCGGCGCGAAGCCGGTCGACGAGCTTGTTCGTCTGCGTGGTGGTTCCCGCCCCGTCGATCCCTTCGAGCACCACGAAGCGTCCACGTGGCGTTCGACGTCCAGGTTCGTCCGCGTGCGCGTTCGGCATGACGTCGACATATCGTAGGTGGCGCCTGGCGTCACGGCGTCACGGCGTCACCTATGCGTCCACCACCGCGAAGACGTCACCCCCGTGAACGCGTCACGAACGCGTCACGCGAGCTCGTCCTCGCCGAAGACCACGTTGTCGATGAGCCGCGTCTTGCCGATGCGGCACGCCACCGCCAAGAGCGCCCGATCTCCGATGCGCGCGTCGTCGGCGAAGGGCGTGAGCGCGTCGGCGTCGGCGAGCATCACGTAATCGATGGTGTCCGCCGCCGCCGTCACCGCCTCGAGCGCGACGGAGCGCAACGCCCCCGCGCGACGCTCCCCGGCCTTGAACCGGGCGAGCGCCTCCTTGAGCCCGCGCGACAACCCGAGCGCACGCGTGCGTTCATCTGCCGAAAGGTAGGCGTTGCGCGAGCTCATCGCGAGCCCGTCCGATTCGCGAACGATCGGGTGTCCGACGATCTCCACGGGCAAAAAGAGATCGGTCGCGACGCGCCTCAGGATCGCAAGCTGCTGGTAGTCCTTCTTTCCGAAGACGGCGACCGAAGGCCCCACGATTCCGAAGAGTTTCGTGACGACGGTGGCGACCCCCTCGAAATGGCCGGGCCGAAAGGCGCCGCACAGGGGTTCGGCGAGCGCGGCCACGCGCACGCGCGTTTCATCCCCCGGCGGATACATCGCGGCGACGTCGGGCGCGAAGAGCGCGTCGACCCCCTCGAGCTTGCGGGCATCGCCCTCGAGATCCCTCGGATAACGCGCGAAATCCTCGTTCGGCCCGAACTGGGTCGGGTTGACGAAGATCGAGCACACCACGAAATCCGCCCGCGCTTTCGCCTCACGCACCAAGGCCAGATGTCCCTCGTGCAAGGCGCCCATCGTCGGGACGAACCCGACGCGCTTGCCTTCCGCCCGCGCTCGGTCACAAAGAATTCGACAGTCCCGGGGCGTTCGAACGACGGAGCGACTCGGCATGGCCCGGCATGCTAAGAGTTGTGGCCCCGAAGGGAAGCCCGGATGCGCGAAGACTCAGAAAGCACGGTCCGTCGTTCGTCGAAGACTCCGATCTCGCCCGGTTCGACGGATTCGAACGCCCCTCGCGCGCGATCCGCACGGCGCGGGTGGACGGCCCGCGCCGGCGCTGTCCTCGCCGTCGTGTTCGCCGGATCCCTCGGCGCCGCGACCACCGCGGCGTGCGGCGCGCGTGGCCCGCTCGACGACACGCCGCTCGACGCCGGCGCCTCGTTGAACGAAGCCGACGCGACGCCCGAAGACGCCAGCACCGTCGCCGATGCCACGACGCCTCCCAAGGACGCCGGGCACGACAGCGGCAAGGTCGACGATTCACCGATCGCGTGCGGCTCCTGCCTCCTGGGCGAATGCGGCCCGGGGATCGGCACGTGCTTGCAATCGCAGTCGTGCCGCGACGCCCTCCAGTGCATCGGCAGCACGTGCCTCGGCGGTGGCGGTCAGCCCGATCCGGCGTGCGCGTTCGGCTGCGCCAACGGCGACGTGGCGGCCATCACGTCGATCCTCCAGCTCTTCCAGTGCGTGACGAGCACGTGCGGCGGCCAGTGCAGCTCGTCGTTCGAATCCATCGTCGACTTCCTGGGAAGCCTCGGCGATCTCGGGTCGGACGGCGGCGCCCGCCCCGACGGTGGAGCGCGCCCCGACGGCGGCTCGAACGCCAACACGCCTCCGTTCGCCGGCACGCCCTGAACCTGCGCGGCCTCGAGCCGGCGCCTTTCCCAAAGAGGCGCAAGCGGCGCGCTCGGCGACGCCGAATCTGGGCGTCTTCGATCCGGACATCCTTCGAAAGGAGGATGCCGGGGACGAGTCGTCGCGGCATCGAAGGCGGACGACGCGGCACGAATCGTCGCGCGTAGGTTGACGAAGCGCGCGAGCTTTGAGACACCGACCTCATGCGCTCGTTCGGTGCCTTCGCGCTCGTTCTCGGCATCGCCCTCGCTTCGCCGCGCGCCCATGGAGCGCCGTCGTCCACCCCGCCGACGGTCGACGGGAAGCCGGCGCCGACGGCCGCCGACAAGGAGACGGCGCGCCGGCTTTTCGCCGAGGGCTCGGAGCTCGAAAAGCAAGGGCGCTTCACCGAAGCGCTCGAGACGTACGAGCGCGCGTCGAAGATCGCCGAGACCGCGGGGCTCCGGTTCCACGTCGCGTACTGCCTGGAGATGAACGGCAAGCTCGCGTCCGCGCTCCGCGCCTACGAGGCCGCCGATGCGTTGGCCGTCGAGACCGACAAGCCCGACGTCCGCGCCGCCGTCGCCGCGCGCCTCGAGCCGCTGAAGCTCCGCGTCGGGCACGTGACCCTGCGCCTCGATGCCTCGGCGAAGAACGCCGTCCTCTCGTTCGACGGCGCGCCCCTCTCGGACGAAGAGCGAAGGCGCGGCACCGTCGACGTCGATCCAGGACTCCACACGGTCACCGCGGAGGCCGAAGGGTTCCAGCCCTTCACGCGGACGGAGAAGATCTCCGAGGGGCAGACGAAGGTCGTCGACGTCGTCCTCGCGCCGACCGCGAAGGCTCGGGCCACGGCGCTCGTCGAGCCACCGCGCGAGCCCGAAAAGAAGCGCTCCTACGCCGGTCCGCTGCTCGCGACGGCCGGCACGCTGGTCCTCGCCGGGGTCGGTGCCGGCGCGTTCGTCATGGCGGGCGACGCCGAGGACGACGCGGAAGACCCGTTCCTCGCGGCCGCGACGACGAACGCACGAACGTCCGCACGCTCGACACCATCGCGCTCGCCGGGTTCTCATCGGCCGCGGTCCTCGGCATCGCATCCATCGTGCTCTGGATTCGGAGCGGCTCGACGGACACGACGAAAGACGGGCAGCGGGCGCGCACGCAGATCGTCGCGTCGCCGACGTCGGTAGGGCTTCAGGGGTGTTTGACATGGGACGCATCGCGCGCCTTTCGACCTCGACGTTCTTCGTCGTCTCGGCCCTCGCCTCCGGAGCGGCCTGCGTCGACCTGTTCCACGCCACGGATTTTCCGCTCTGCGAGACGGATCCGACGACCGGCGCGTGCGAGAGCGACGGCGGCGCCCTCGCCTCGAGCGACGCCGGGGACGCGGCCCCGACGCCGGCGACGATCATCTCCGACCTTGCAAGCAGACCCCCAAGGAAGCGCGCGCGAACGCCGAGCGGGCGTGCGCGCTCCTCCAGGCCTGCGAAGGGGCGTTCGCCGATCCGTCGCTCGGAGCGTGCATCTTGGCGGCGCAGGCCGCGTTCGATTGCACGATCGATCCGGCGAAGCGGCCGTACGGCGAAGCGGCCGACTACTGGCGTTGCATGGCCAATGCCAAGACCTGCGACGCCGTCGATACGTGCATTTTCCACGGACCTCCGCCCACCTGCGTCGCGGGCGACGGTGGCTCGAACGCGTTCACCCAATGCGCGCGCGAGTTCGGCAAGGACGAGGCGACGGCGCCCACGATCCGCGTCGAGTGCGCGGAAAACGGCAAACGCCCGCGCGCCGTCGAACCTTGCGCGGCGTCCGCCCAGAAATGCACCGTCGGAAACGACGGCAAGGCCCGATGCACGGGCGCGCTCGGCGCGTCGGGTTGCCCGTCGCCCTCCAAGTGCGTCGGCGACTACCTCGTTCTGTGCAAAGAAGGAGATCCCATCGACCATGGGTCGGATTGCTCGCAGTCGGGAGCGAGGGAGTGCGTCAAGGCCGACGGCGGAGCGGTGTGCGCAGAAGAGGACGTCGGGATCTGTCAGCGGAAATCGATCGACTGCGAGGGTGGCATCGCCCACGTCGCATGCAAAGACGGCTCGACGCGCACGTTCGACTGCGGCGCCATCGACATGGTGTGCAATTCGAAGCCGACGGAAACCTCGATGACCATCTGGAGCGCATGCACCGTGACGCGCCAATCGAAGTGCTATCCCATCAGGCAGCCCGACACGTGCGAAAACGGCGACGTGTCAACCTGTGTGTTCTTCGATCGACGCCGCATCTCGTGTCGGGATTTGGGCCTCGGTCCATGCACGACGGACCACCCGTCGTGCGCGCTCCCCTGATCGAACGAGCCTCGCGACGACCACGGAGGCACGCCACGAGGGAACGCGGGGGTGCCACGAGAGAACGCACGTCGACTTCGGCGGGCGCGCGTGAACCCGCCGTCGCCGGCC
>JBGAHN010000258.1:0-4892 GCA_044226145.1 Labilithrix sp.
GTCGCCGCTGCCCGCGCCGCCGCTGCGGAAAAGCCGCACGTGTGTTCGGCTGACGGCGTTCGACGGCACCGTGATCGTCCCCTCCGATCGACCGACGACGACTTCGCTCCCGAGCACCAGCGTGACGCGTTCCCCTCCGAGCTCGACGTCGACGAGCGGCGGCGCGATCCGTCGCGCGTGGAGGTGCCGGACGCGCTCCCGAAGCGACGCGTCGAGCCCATCGTGGCCGGAGCCGTCGCCTCCGTCCCCGGCGAGGAGCTCTTCGAGGGCCCGCAACGCGTCGCGCCGCTGGCCGTTCGCCTCGAGGAGCGCGGCGCTCTTCGCACGCTCTTCGCGGCTTTGGCGGACGCGGCGCTCGTGGGCTTCGGTCGCCAGGAGGAACTCGAGGCTCTCGATGTCCCCCTCGCCTTGGAGCGCGCGCGCCTGACCGGCCTTGTCCCCCGCGCGCGCGTACGCGTCGGCCGCCAGCGCGAACTCGCCGATCCGTTCGAGCTCGCGGGCCGCTTCGAGGATCTCGTGCCGCGCGCTCGCGCTCGTCGCCGCGTCCCCGGCCCATGCCACGAGGAGCGTGGCGCGCTTGCGTCGGGCCTCCTTTCCCACCTCGGAGTCCGCGTGGGCAAGCTGCGCGGCTTGTACGTAAAGTGGGAGACGCTTTCGCGGATCCGGCTCTCCGTCCGCGCGCACGAGGAACATGCGCGCGGCGTCCTCCGGTTGGTCGGCCGCCCCGTAGAGCTCGGCCGCGCGCTCGATCTCGCCGCGGAGTTCGGCGGCGCGGGCCCGCGCGAGAATTTTCCCCTTGCCGAAGAACTTATCGAACATGCCCATCCCGGAACGGAGCGCCGACCCCGCCGATTCGCCTCTGCCGCGATTTCCGGCCATTGACGAGACAGGTCACATCATCGACGCTTCGGGTAGCAAGCATGTCGAACCAGAACCGACTTGGTGAGTTGCTCGTACGCGAGAAACTTATCTCCCTGACGCAGCTCCGCCAGGCCCAAGACGAGCAGAATCGTTCCGGAAAAAACCTCGGCTTCGCGCTGACGAAGCTCGGGTTCATCAGCGACGAAGAAATCACGCAGTTTCTGTCGCAGCAGTACCGCGTCCCGACCATCCAACTCGACGAGTACGAGATCGATGGGGAAATCCTCAAGCTCGTTTCGAAGGAGCAGTGCGAAAAGCACCGGGTCATCCCCGTGTCGCGCGCGGGCAGCTCGCTCATCGTCGCGATGGCCGATCCGACGAACCTGCACGCGATCGACGATCTCAAATTCCTGACGGGTTACAACGTCGAACCCGTCATCGCGAGCGAGGCGGCGATCCTCGCGGCCGTCGAGAAATACTACTCCGCCGGTCCTTCGTACGACGAGGTCATGGCGGGCTTCGACGAGTCGGAGATCTCGGTCACCGGCGACGAAGAAGACCTCAACCTCCTCGAGCTCGAGAAGGCGAGCGAGGACGCGCCGGTCGTTCGGCTCGTGAACATGATCCTGCTCAACGCCATCAAGAAGCGCGCGAGCGACATCCACATCGAGCCGTACGAGAAGAAGTTCCGCGTGCGTTACCGCGTCGACGGCGTGCTCGTCGAGGAGATGGCGCCTCCGCTCAAGTTGAAGAACGCCATCTCGAGCCGCCTCAAGATCATGAGCCAGCTCGACATCGCCGAGCGGCGCCTCCCGCAGGACGGGCGCATCAAGCTGAAGCTCGGCAAGGGCCGGGAGATGGACTTCCGCGTCAGCGTCTTGCCGACGCTCTGGGGCGAGAAGATCGTCCTCCGTCTCCTCGACAAGGGCAACCTCCAGCTCGACATGACGAAGCTCGGCTTCGACAAGAAGCCGCTCGACGACTTCCTCTGGGCGGTCCACCAGCCGTGGGGGATGGTGCTCGTCACGGGGCCGACGGGCTCCGGTAAGACGACGACGCTCTATTCGGCGCTCAGCGAGCTGAACAAAGTCGACGCGAACATCAGCACCGCCGAAGACCCGGTCGAGTACAACCTGCACGGCATCAACCAGGTGCAGATGCACGACGACATCGGGTTGAACTTCGCGATGGCGCTGCGCTCCTTCCTCCGTCAGGACCCCGACGTCCTCATGGTCGGTGAGATCCGTGACTTCGAAACGGCCGAAATCGCCGTCAAAGCGGCGCTCACGGGCCACCTCGTGCTCTCGACGCTCCACACGAACGACGCGCCGGCGACGATCTCGCGTCTGCTCAACATGGGCGTCGAGCCGTTCTTGATCACCGCGTCGGTCAACCTCGTGCTCGCGCAGCGCCTCGCGCGCCGCGTGTGCGCCGACTGCAAGGCGCCGCTGCAGCCGGATCGCCAAGTGCTCCAGGACGTCGGCTTCACGCCCGCGCAGATCGAGATGGCCGAGGGGCGCTTGTTCAAGGGGGCCGGATGCAAGACGTGCAACGGCACCGGCTACAAGGGGCGTGTCGCGCTCTACGAGGTCATGCGCTTCAGCGATCCGCTCAAGGAGATGGTGCTCCAAGGCGGCTCGACCGCGGAGCTCAAGGCCGCCGCGATCAAGGGGGGCATGGTCACGCTCCGCATGGCGGGTATCGCGAAGGTCCTCGAAGGCATGACGACGACGGAGGAAATCCTCCGCGTGACGATGGCCGACTGAACGAGACGACGAGACGCATCGCGCCGGTGCGTCGTCACGACGGGATTTCCTACCTTAGGCACCAGCCATGACGCAGAACTCGGAACTTCGGGTCACCCTCCAGCAGCTTCTCGCGGCGATGGTGGACAAGGGCGCGAGCGACATGCACATCACCGCGGGTGCGCCGCCGCTCCTCCGCATCGACGGCGAGGTCATCCCGCTCAAGCTGCCGCCCCTCTCGGGGGTCGACACGAAGCAGCTCTGTTACGAGATCATGAGCGAGGAGAAGAAGATCGCGTTCGAGAAGGACAGCGAGCTCGACATGTCGTTCAACGTGAAGGGCGTGTCGCGTTTCCGCGCGAACATCTTCATGCAGCGCGGCGCGGTCGCCGGCGCGTTCCGAACGATCCCGTTCAAGATCCTGTCGTTCGACGAGCTCGGTCTGCCCGCCGTCGTCGCGGAGGTCGCGAACAAACCGAGCGGGCTCGTGCTGGTCACCGGGCCGACGGGATCGGGCAAGAGCACGACGCTCGCGTCGATGATCGACAAGATCAACACCGAGCAGCGCCTGCACATCCTCACGATCGAAGATCCCATCGAGTACGTGCACACGCACAAGTTGAGCGTCGTGAACCAGCGCGAGATCGGCGCCGACACGGCGACGTTCCGCGGCGCGCTCCGCTACGTGCTCCGTCAAGACCCCGACGTCGTGCTCATCGGCGAGATGCGCGACCTCGACACCATCGAGGCCGCCCTCACGATCGCCGAGACGGGCCACCTCGTCTTCGCGACGCTCCACACGAACAGCGCCGTGTCGACGATCAACCGCATCATCGACGTGTTCCCGCCGCACCAGCAGGAGCAGATCCGCAACAAGCTCTCGTTCGTGCTCCAGGCGGTCATCACCCAGCAGCTCATGCCGCGCGCGGGGGCGCCGGGGCGGTGCCTCGCGCTCGAGATCTTGCTGCCGAACCAGGCGATCCGGAACCTGATCCGCGAGAACAAGGTCCACCAGATCTACGGGCAGATGCAGATGGGGCAGAACAAGCACGGCATGCTCACGCTGAACCAGTCGCTGCTCGGGCTCTACCTGCGTCGGTTCATCACGCTCGAGCAGGCGATGCACCAATCGCTCGAGCCCGACGAGCTCAAGAGTATGATCGAGCAGCGCGCGCGCGCGGCGGGTGGGGCCGCCCCTCCGCGCTGATCAGCGCTTGCGGCGCGCGCCCTTCGACGCGCCGAGGGTTTCGGCGGCCGCGCGGACGTCGGGATCGGCGTTGCCCGCTTTCGTGAGCTCTTCGACGTACGCGCGCCCGTGCTTCGTGTCTTTCATCGCGCCGTAGGCCGAGGCCGCGAGGGCGCGGAGCAACACGGGGGACGCGTCGCCGGGCGGATCTTCTTGCGCGACGGCGGCGCGGGCCTCGTCGACTTTTCCGCTCGCCGCGAGGGCGTAGGCGCGGAGCCATCGGCCCGCCGGTCCGGAGGCGCCAGGCGTGTTCTTGATCAGGGCGAGCGCTTCGGCGGCCTTGTCGGCGGCGACGAGCACCCGCACGCGCTCGACGAGCGAGCGGAGCGTCGGCGTGGCGAGGCCGACGGCGGTTTGCGACCACCGATCGGCGTCTTCGAGGCGACCGCGGTACCGCGCGAGGCGCGCGACCCTCGACGCGCGAAAGACGTCGATCTCGCGCCAAGCTTCGGTTCGCTTCGCGGCGGCCTCCAAGTCGCCGGCGTCGAGCGCCGCGTCGGCCGCGATTTCTTCGGACCACGGGACGTCGGCCGACGCCGAGATGGGATCCGCGACGGGGCGGCCCGCGAGCACGTCGCGTCCGCGCGCGAGCACGACGAAGGCGGGCTGCTTCGCGGCGCCGTCGGGGAGGCCCTCGAGGGCCTCGTTCATCCCTTGGAGATCCGTCCGCTCGTACGCGATCACCGCCTTGAGCGCGCGCACGTCCGGATCGTTCGCCGGCAGCTCCGCGGCGGCCTTCGCGGCGTCGTCGAGCTGCCCCTCGAGGAGGGCGACGCGCGCCGCGAGGACGCGCGCCGGCGCGTGAAGCGGTGACATCGACAGCGCGGTGATGGCGGCGTTCTTCGCCACGGCGATCTGCCCGGCGTCGATCGCGAGCCGACCGATGCGAACGGCCAGCGTCGGCGCGTCGGCGGTCGCCAGGGCGGCGCTCAGGGAGCTCCGGACGGTGTCGCGCCGGTTCGGATCGCCTTCGACGACGAGCGCCCGCGCCACGAGCGGGATCGCCTTCAGGAACTGGGGGAGCCCGTCGATGCCGTGCT
>JBGAHN010000259.1:0-4886 GCA_044226145.1 Labilithrix sp.
CACGACGTGACGCCGGCGAATGCGCAGAATCCGCCCACAAAACCAGCCCAAAACGGCGCCGAGCACGCCGAGCGCGCGCCATGGAAGGAGCGTCACAGCCGCGGCGATCCCACGAAGCACGGCGTGCCCGAGCGTCGCCCGGAAGCCCACGCCGCCCATGCGGGGACGTCCGGGGACGCTCAGAGGAAGCCGGCCGGACGGCGCGCCGGCTGTCCACCCGCGCCTTCGACGGCGATCGCGAAGATGTCGGTGACGACGACGGCCACGGACTGCTTCGCGCTGCTCGCGAAGAGGAGCTCGCCTTCGAAGCGCAGCTTCTCGATCTTCGCGAGCGAGATGGTCGCGCCGTTGTGGGCGACGTGAATCGTCACGTTCGCGCCGTTGTCGAAGGTGGTCGCACCTTCTTTGTCCGCCTTGGCGCCGGTCGTCTTGAGGATGACTTCGATCTGCTCGCGCGTCATGGCCCGAAGCTTTAGCGTGAGCTTCTCCGCGGCGAAAGCCCGAACGAAAAACCGGGGAAGAAGGCCGGGGCGTGCGGTACGTTTCGGCCATGTTCGGAAAGCGTCGCGACCGGTCCACGGAGGCGAACGACGATCGCGACGCGCTGCCACCGCCGACGCCCAAGGACGGCGGCACGAAACCGCGCCCCGAAGAGATCGTCGTCCTGCGCGACGTGAAAAAGAGCTTCGGCGACCAGGTCGTGCTCCGCGGCATCGATCTGGTGGCCAAGCGCGGGGAGACGACCGTCATCATCGGCGGCTCGGGCGCGGGCAAGACGACGCTCCTCCGCCTCATCGTGGCGCTCGACCGCCCGACGAGCGGTGCGATCTACATCGACGGCGAAGACATCACGAACCTCGGCGATCGCGAGCTCAACCGCGTGCGGATGAAGTTCGGGATGGTCTACCAGTACGCCGCGCTCCTCGACTCGATCAGCGTGCTCGAGAACGTGGCGTTTCCGCTCGTCGAGCACACGAAGCTCTCCCGCAAGGAGATCGAGAGCCGCGCGAAGGACAAGCTCCAGATCCTCGGGCTCGATCCGAACGTCGTCGCCTCGAAGTTCCCCGCGGAGCTCTCGGGCGGCATGCGAAAACGCGTCGGGCTGGCCCGCGCGCTCATGCTCGAGCCGTCGATCCTGATCTACGACGAGCCCACGAGCGGCCTCGATCCGATGACGAGCCGCCTCGTCGACGATCTCATCGAGGAGATGCGCGAGCGCTTCGGCGTGACGAGCATCGTCATCTCCCACGACATCGCGAGCTGTTTCCGCATCGCCCACCAGGCCGTGCTCCTCATCAAGGGGCGCATCGAGGCGCAGGGACCGCCGGATTCGCTCGTGAACGGGGAGAGCGAAGTGGCGCGCGACTTCATCCGCAACAGCGGCGTCGACGTCGAGCACATCGGCCGCGTGACGAGCGCGCCGCCGGGCTCGGCGCCGCGCCGCTCGGACTGAGCCAAGGCGCCAAGGCCCTGACGGGCCTCTCACCGCTCGAGCTATCCCCGGCGCTTCGACGGCGCACGGACCGTCTCGTGCTTGTCGGTAGGTCGGTATGAGGCCGATGCCGCCCGACTTCGCGACCCAACCGACGGGGTTTCCATGGCCGGGTGCGACGCGCGCGCCGGAGTCCCGCGCTCCGCCGCGAAACGATCCGAAGGCGATCGCGTCCTTCGTGCTCGGCCTCGTCAGCGTCGTGCTCCTCGGCGTGTTCGTCACCGGCATCCCGGCCGTCGTGTTCGGCGCGCTCGCGCTGCGCGACATCCAGCGCGACGGCCGCAAAAAAGGCACCGGCCTCGCGGTCGCGGGGCTCGTCATGGGCGCGTTCGGCGTCGCGCTCGGGGTGATCCTCGCCGTCGCCGGCCTGGTCGGGTCGTTCGTCGATCGCTATGCCCCCATCGTTCGGTCCGACGACGGCTCCGAAGCATGGCCCGCGAGCGCCGGTGTCCGCACGTACGGGACGTTCGCGGTCGTCGATCCCGACGAGGACGAGCCGCTCGCGCCCCAAATCGCCGCCGTCGTGGAGAGCGAGGCACCGAAGGGACGCGTCGTCGTCTTGCACACGTGCGCGCGATCGAGCCGCGCTTGCCTCGATCTCGCCGCCACGCTCACCGACGAGCGCGTGCAGCAGGCGCTCGCGGGCGTCACGATCGTCCGCGTCGACGTCGACGCCTACGAAGACGAGCTCCACGCCTTGCGCGTCGAAACCGAGACGATGCCGTGGTTCTACCGCCTCGACGTCCACGGTCACGTCGCCGACGCGCTCAGCGGCGAAGAATGGCCGAGCCCAGCGCCCGCGAACGTCGCGCCCATCCTCGGCTCGTTCGCGCACGGCAACCTGAGGGACCGGCGCACGCCTTCGCCCCTCGGCATCGCGCTGTAGTCGGCGTCGCGAGCGGCATGGCGCCGAGCCGTGTGCCGACCCGATCCACGGCGTGGCGACGTGTTCTACGACCCCTACCTACGGTCGAATCGCCATCGCGGCCGCGGCCTCGAGCATGGTCACGAAGGTGTAGCCCGCTGCGCGAAGCTCGGAGACGACGGCGTCGAGCGCCTCGAGCTTTCGGGCATGCCGGACGCGGACGTCGGGCTGATGAGGACGCAGCGCCTCGAGGCCGTCCTCCGCGTCGAGCACGTCGATGCCGTGGAGCTCGAGGTTCACGAGCGGAAGCCCCACGCACATGCGCGCGAGCCACCGGGCGCGCGTCGGCCCCGCGAGCGTCACGCTCGTCCCGATGAAGGGGAGCCGAAGCCCGCGCGTGACCTGCACGGGGATCTCGAGCATGCCGTTCCCCCGGCGATGGTAAGGACGTCCGACGCGGTACGGTTCGGTCGGCGCGAGGAGCACCTTCGGCGTATCGACGATCGAGCGGCTCTTCCGCCCGCGCACCGCGATGGCCGAAATGGCCGCCGTCTTGGCCGCCCAATAAGCCGGACAAGGAAACACGGACGCGTCGTACGCGACGCCGAGCTCTTCGAGCACGTCGAACACCTCGTCGGTGATCGTGTATCCGGGCGCGCGAAAGCCGACGGGCCGCACGCCGGTCCTCGCCTCGATGACGTCGGCGCCTTCCTTGATTTGACGGGTGATTTCGGCGCGTCCGAGGCGCACGAGGTCGTAGCGGTGGTCGAGCGAGTGATTGGCGATCTCGTGGCCTTCCTTCGCGGCGGCGCGGAGCCCCTGGCTGGCCTCGGGGCGCGCGAGATCGCTCGCGATGGTGAAGAGCGTGAGCGGCAACCCGGACGCCGACGCGAACGAACGAAGCCGGTCGAGCGCGAGATCGTAGACGAGCCCTCTCGCCCGCGCGTCGGGCGTCAGGCCGTGAATCTCGAAGTAGTTCGGGATCTCGTCGAGATCGACGCTGATGGAGGCGAGCCGCACGGCGCGGAGGGTAGCTCAGTCCCACCTTCCCCGCCTACGGCGTCGTCGAGCCAGCGGGTCCTCCCGATGAGTCGCCACCGTGCGCCCCCGACGAGCACCGTCACTGCGGGCAATTGCAGTTTTGCCCCATCGACTGCATCGAGCCGAACGCCTCCAGCAACGAGGTGAGCTGCGAATCCTGGCCGTCCGATCCCGCTTGCTGATTTCCGCTGTTCGAGTCCTGGTAAGCCTTGAACGCGCACGTGACGACTTGCGGGAGGACGACGGGATTCGTCGGCGCCCCTGCATCGGAGCTCGCCCCGGCATCGGCGTTCATGCACTCATAGAGCCCGACGATCGACGAGAGGCCTTGCCCTGAGGAGCTCAACAAGTCGAGCACGGGCTTGAGGCCGCTCATCATGTCACCGCCGCATTGATTCGAGGATTGGCACGATTGGCCATCGTTGCCATTGCCGTCGTTCCCGTCGCCGCCGCCATTTCCGCCGTTGCCCTGTCCGGCGTCCTCTCCGTCGTTCGTCAGCCGCTTGTCGTCGCCGTCGCCGGGCGTGAGGTTGCCGCCCTGTCCATTGGCAAGATCCGTCGGCCGAAGCGAATTCGTGGAGAGACTCCATCCCTGAGCGGTGATCGACGTCGCCTTCGACGCGTTGGCGTCGGCCCGGAGCCGATCGATGATCTTGCGCGCCGCCGCGTTCGAACGAAGCGTGTCGTTGGCAACCTGAACGCTCACCTCCGTGCCCTCCGACGCGGCCCGAGACTCCAACGCGAGGTGCACCGTGGCCACGGAATTCGCGCGCGCCACGCCGACGTCGAGCGCCCAATGGTAGGGATCCGCCTCCGTGATGCGCTGCCGAACCTCGACGACCTGCCGGTTGTTCCCGTCGTACCCGCGAACGGACAACGTGCCGGGCTCCGTCATTCGAAAGCCCCACGTCTGCACACCGATCGCCGACTGAGTGTCCTTCGAAGCGGTCACCGTCCAGGGATCCCCCGCCCCCGACGCCGGCCCAGTCCCATCGATGCCGCACGCGACGCTCATCGTCGCCAGGACGACGGCCCCTACTCCCAGCGCGCACCCGAACGACTTCCAGAGCACGTCCAACCCCACAGCAAGCCACATGCCTATGCGATGACGCGAAAATTCGCCGATTTCAGGCTCTTTCGGATGGAAGGCGCGCTTCCATTCCGGAAGTTTCCTTTCGCGCGGCATACGTCAATGAGTTGAATGGGGGACCTTTCCCCCTCGTCAATGCCGCATGCGGACACGCACCTACCTTCTTCTACCGGCTCTTTCCGTCTTCTCCGCCGCGTGCACGACGACCACCACCGAGATCGTACCCGCGCCGCCCACGAGCGATGGGGAGGCAGAAGATGCGCAAACGTCGGACGGTTCGACCGACGAGCCGACGGACGATGGCAACCTCGATGTCGACGCCTCGACCCCCGAAGAGTCGGCGCCGGAAGTCATCCCTCAAGTCAACTTTTCAGGACAGATTTCGAACGACGATGTGA
>JBGAHN010000260.1:0-4860 GCA_044226145.1 Labilithrix sp.
CGCTACGCGACGGGCAACCCGAGCGCGTTCCATCGCAGCATGCCGCCGGCGAGGTTCGCGGCGTTCGGCCGTCCGTTCTCGCGCAAGATGACGGTGGCTTGCGCCGAGCGCTTGCCCGATCGGCAGATCGTGACGATCGGCCTGTCCTCGGGCAGCTCCGCGAGGCGCGCCTTGAGCGATCCGAGCGGCACGTGCAGCGATCCTTCGACGTGGCCTTCGGGGCCGGTTCGTTCGTCGAGCTCGCGCACGTCGACGAGCGTGAGCCGCGACGCGTTCTCGGCGACCCAGTTCGGCTCGATCTCGGCGACGCCGGCGTACGTGATCCGGACGGGACCCCAGGTCGCCGGGCGAGGGAAGTCCGACGCTTCCGGGCGTCCGCATCGGAGGTTCGCGGGGACGGCGACGTCGATGCGCTTGGGGTGGGGGAGGTGCAAGTTCTCCATGAAGAGCGTGAAATCGCGCTCGTTCGCCTCTCCGCCGACGCGGGCGTTGAACGCTTTTTCTTCCGCGACCGTCGTGAGCGTGCGCCCGGCGTAGTCGTGCGCCGGGTAGAGCGCGCACGCGTCGGGGAGCATGAAGATCTGCTCCACGATGGAGTGGTAGAGCGCCTTCGCGCTGCCTTCCTGGAAGTCGGTCCGTCCGGTGCCGCGGATGAGGAGGGCGTCGCCCGTGAAGGCCATCGAGCGATCGTGCATCACGTACGTCACGCAGCCGTTCGTGTGACCGGGCGTGGGGCGGACCTCGAGGGCGTGGATCCCGAAGGCGACGTGATCCCCGGCGTCGACCAAGACGTCCGCGGCGTTCACTCCGGTCCGGAGGCCGGCGACGATGCGACTGCCGTGCGCTTCTTTGTGCAGCCACGCGCCCGTGACGTGGTCGGCGTGCACGTGCGTCTCCAGCGTGGCGACGAGGTTCAAGTCGAGCTCCCGGACGAGCGCCGCGTCCCGTCCGAACTGCTCGAACACGGGATCGACGAGGACGGCCTGCCGCGACGCTTCGTCCGCGAGCAAGTACGTGTAGGTCGACGACGTCGCGTCGAAGAGCTGACGAATCAACATGAGGCAGTGGCCCCCCAACCACGGCCGCGAGACGAAGGCGCTTTGGGGTGACCGACGGGGATTGAACCCGCGACAGCCGGAACCACAATCCGGCGCTCTACCAACTGAGCTACGGCCACCGTGACGAAACGCCGTCACCATACCCACGGAGCGCGCAGTTGCAAGCCCGATCGTGACGCACCGTGCGGGATTCCCGGGCGAGAGCGAGGTTTTCGCCGACCGGAGGTCGCCGGGTCCGAGCGTCAGCCCGAGTCCACGCTCCGGAAGACCTGCTTGGTGAACGCGCTCGCCCGCGCGATGTCTTCGTGGTCCGGATCGCGCTCGATGTCGACCGCGACCTTTTCGATGACGCCGCGGGTCGCCGCGAGGAGGCCGGCTTCGAGGGCCACGAGATCGTACCCGCCCTCGAGGAGGAGGACGATGCGCCCCTGGGCGGTCCGGTCGGCCAAGCGCCGGAGCTCGCGGGCCATCCAGCCGAACGCCCCCGGCGAGAGGCTCATCTCGGCGAGCGGATCGCGCGCCGACGCATCGAAGCCCGCGCTCACCAGAATGAGGTCGGGTCGGTAGTCCTCGAGGGCCGGCAAGATCACCCGCTCGAAGGCCCCGCGGTAGACGCCGTCGCCCCCGCCGGCCGTCAAGGGCACGTTGACGGTGAACCCTTTGCCTTCGCCTTCGCCGATTTCGTCCGCCGCGCCGGTCCCCGGATAGAAGGGGAACTGGTGCGTCGAGACGTAGAGGACGTTCGGATCCCGCCAGAACGCGTCTTGGGTCCCGTTGCCGTGGTGCACGTCCCAGTCGACGATGGCGACCCGCTCGAGGCCGCGCGCCCGCGCGTGGGCCGCGGCGATGGCGGCGTTGTTCAAGAGGCAGAACCCCATCGCGTGATCGGGTTTGGCGTGGTGGCCGGGCGGCCTCACGAGCGCGATCCCTTGCTTGTGGGGTCCGTCGAGGATCCCGTCGACGAGGGTGACGACGCCGCCGGCCGCGAGCTCGGCGATCTCGACGCTGTCCGGCCCGACGTACGTATCCGCATCGACGTAGCCTTCGTCGCCCCGCAGCGTCCGTAACCACTTCAGGAAGTGTGGATCATGCACGCGTTCGAGCTCCTCGTCCGTCGCGGGACGTGGGGCCACGAGCCCGAACGAAAGCCCCGAATCGGCCTCCGCGCGCTCGACGGCTGCACGCGCCGCGTCGAGGCGCTCCGGTCGCTCCGGATGGTAGGCGCTCGAGCGATGCCGAA
Organism: Labilithrix sp.; assembly: GCA_044226145.1. Lineage (GTDB taxonomy): Bacteria > Myxococcota_A > Polyangia > Polyangiales > Polyangiaceae > Labilithrix. The sequence goes on from JBGAHN010000260.1 coordinate 2,299, forward strand.
AGAATCGGGGATCCGAAAGGAGAAGCGCGTCAGTCATGGGTTGCCGCGGTCGAGCGGACGATGATAGCGTTCCCTGTCGTTCCATAGAAACGTTCCGAGGGCGGAATGCGAAACAAGATCATCGCCGTCAACGCTGTGATCGTGCTCATCGTCGGGCTCCTCGCCTTCGCGATTGTACGCACGCAGCTGTCGAGTGCCGCGAGTAGTCCCGATCAGCTCAAACGTAGCGCGCAGCGAGATGTTTTGGGAGCGGCTGCACAACTCCAACTCGACGGGCTCCGCGCCCAGCGCTGGCTCGCCATCAAGGCGGCCGACCCGAACACCCGCGCGGTGCTCACGCGCGCCACGCCGTCGGCTCGCGGGGACGCCGCGCGCCAGCTCTCCGACCAGATCGCGAGCGCCGCGCAAGGGGCGATCGGCGCCAAGCCGTCGATCGTCGCGGTCGTCGACCCGGGTGGCAAGATCGTCGGGCGAAACGGCTCGGACCTCAATCGTGGCGACGACGTCGGCGCGGTCTACCCCGCGCTGAAGGCGGCGATCGCGAGCAGCTCGCCCGGCTCCGACATCTGGGCCGACAAAGCGCGCGCCGACCAGTTCGTCGCGTCGTACGCGCCCGTGCGCGACGACAACGGACAGGCCGTGGCGATGCTCGTCGTCGGCGTCGCGATCAACGACGCGTTCGCGCGCGTCGGCGATCTCGCGGCGTGGCGCGGCCTCCTCTTGGTGAACGACGAGGGCGCCATCGTCGCGAGCGGCCCGGCCTCGTCGGAGGACGTCAAGCACGCCGTCACCAGCGCCGCGTCGGACGTGAAGAACGCGCTCGCCTCGGGCAACGTCATCGCCAGCTCGGTCGACGAGTCGTCGGGCAACGTGACGTTCGCGTCGGCGCCCCTCGGCGGGTTCGGCAACGGCAAGCACGTGGCGGTCGTCTCGGCGGCGCCGAGCTCGCTGCTCCCGGCGGCCTCGACCATCCCGTATTCGATCCTCGGCACGACGCTCCTCGGCCTCGTCCTGGTCATCGCGGCCGGCTGGCTCCTCGGCGCCTACATCTCGCGTCCGATCGCGACGCTCGAAGAAGGCCTGCTCGCCGTCCTCAACGGCCAATCGGACAAGCGCTTCGAGCTCGATCATGCCGAGCTCGGGGGCCTCGCGTTCCGCATCGATCAGCTCCTCAACCAGCTCATGGGCGTCGAGGAAGACAACACCGACGACGAGGGGCGCGTGTCGAAGGCGCCCACCGCGGCGAATTTCGGCGACGCGCTCGCGGTCGACCGCAACCCGCCGAAGGATCCCGCGGCGGCCGTCGACGCCGCGAAGCTCGGCGCCGAGCCCGCGGAGGCGTACTACGCGCGCCTCTACCGCGAATACATCGCCGCCAAGAAGAAGCTCGGCGAGCAGGTCGACCACATCACCGACGCGGCCTTCCGCACGCGCATCGAAGGCATGGAGCAAGACGCCACGGCCAAGCAAGGACGGCGCGTGCGTTACCACGTGCAGTCGAACGGTCGCGAAGTCGTGCTCCTCGCCGTCCCGCTCGACTGAGAGCACCTTCACCGGCGGTCGCGAACGATTCTTGCGTGCATCTTGCGCCGCATGTCTTAAGTTGGGGCACCTCCATGGGCCTTTTCGATCTTTTCAAGAGCAAGAACGCGAGCAAGACCGGCGAAACGGGTGGGGACAACAAGAAGAGCGCCGCCTCCAAGTGGGCGCCGGCCGCGGGGAACAAGCGCGCCCAGCCCTACGATCGCCAGGAGGCCATCCACGAGCTGTGCAAGCTCGGCAACGCCGAGGCGGTGGCGGGGCTCCTCAAGCGGTTCACGTTCATGATCGATCCGTCGATCACGGATCAAGAGGAGAAGGACGCCGCGTTCGAGGGCATCGTCGCGGCCGGCCGTGAAGCGGTCGAACCCGTGCGCGCCTTCGCCGAGAAGGCCGAGAGCCTCGCGTGGCCCATCCGGATCCTCAAGGAGGTGCTCCCGGAAGACGAGCTCGTGCGCGAGCTGGTCCTCTGGCTCGGTCGATGGGACACCGAGTACGCGAAGTTCGTCGATCCGAAGCTCCAGATCCTGACGACGCTCGGTGATTTCCAGCACCCGGAGATCCGCGCGGCGGTCGAGCCGTTCCTGCAAGACGTCAACGAGCCGGCGCGCTTCCACGCGGCTGTCGCGACGTTCGCGCAGCGCGATCCCGAGAGCATCCGCCCGCTCCTCGACGCGCTCGTGGAAGAGGAGAGCCTCCGCATCCGCACGAAGATCAGCGAGGGGTTCACCTCGCTCGAGTGGGAAGTGCCGGAAGATCTCCGCGAAGCGGTGCGCAAGGTGCTTCCCCCGTCGTTCGGCATCGACGGCTCGGGCCGCTTCAAGAAGCGCTGAGCGCAGCGCCGGCCGCGTCGCGATCGCGAAAATCAGATCGCGCGCGCCACGCCGCGCACCGTGGGACGCAGGAACGGCATCGCCTTGCGCATGCTCTCGTGCTCCTCGGCCTCGACCACGAAGCCCGCGCATCGGATCGCCTCTCCGGTTCGGCGTGTCAGGTGGCAGTTGCCCGCGAGTCGCATCCAGA
>JBGAHN010000053.1:0-33211 GCA_044226145.1 Labilithrix sp.
GTCGCCGTCTCCAACTCTTCGGATCCCTTTCTCTTGCTTCCGTCCCCGGCGTCCTTTCGGGTTCAGCGCGTGCGGTCGCCGTTGGCGCCATTGGCGGAACAGGTGTCGTTCGCACCGTTCCGCGGTACGCGGCGCTGCGTCGCACCTCGCTGCGTCATCGTGGCGGCATCGGTCCTTCAGAGCTCGTTGACACGTCGAGTGTCTGCAAACTCGATTAACTCGAGAAAACGATTCGGACGAAAAATATTCTCTCTCGAACGAACCACACTTCGACGAATCCGACGATTCGATCTGAATTACGGCCAATCCCATCACGCACGAACACCGGCCATGACACGACACGATCGGTTCCTCGAGATCGGCCCGATTCGCCGAGGATCCAGGCTTCCTGACGTCGATCGGCCGCACGGGAACGCCCGACGCCACCGACGCTTATCGAACGGAATTTAATATTCATCATTCCATCCAAAATGTTTTTAATTAAATTAACGAAAGATGACGCCTCGCGTTGGTTGATTATCGGTTGCCACACGCCGCAACGTCGTGGCATACGCATTCGACGATTGGGGCAGGACATCGTGGAGGAGCGGCATATCGAGTGCTGCGACTCGCCGAAATCCCCCTATGAACGGCGCAATTCATTCGAGATTCGTCAGGAGCTCGCAAATAATGGCACAACCCGTTTATGCCAATTCGGACGGTTCTACGTCGAATCAGGTCGTAGATTCCCAGCAGTCCCGCAGGCGCTTCATGGACGTCCTCACGGATCCATGGTTCCGCGACCTCGTCGTCCTTCAAGATGCGCTCACGTGCGTGACGTACGATTTCTTCAAATCGAACGGGTTAAAGACACTTCATTTACCGATCACGACACATTCCATATCCAGCCCGATGGGCCTCGGGAGCGACTCCAGCCCCGTGCAAATCAGCCTCTTCGGCGTCGACACCTACCTCGCCGACTCCATGCAGTTCATGCTCGAGTACGGCTGCCGACTCCACGAAAAGGGCTGCTACTATTTGATGCCGAGCTTCCGGGGCGAGCTCGCGGACGAAACGCACCTCTGTCAATTTTACCATTCCGAAGCGGAAATCCCGGGTTCGCTCGACGACGTCATGGCGCTCGTCGAGCGCTACGTGCGGTTCATGACGGATCGGCTGGTCGACGTCTGCGGCGCCTCCCTGTCGCAGCGCGAAGCGAACCTGTCGGCGGCCCGAAAGATCGTCGACGTCGCGAAGTTCCCGCGCGTCACCGTGGCCGAGGCCCTCACCATCGTCGGGGACGATCCGTCGTGCTCGCGCACCATCGCCGAAGGGCGCGCGCGCGTGTTGACCCGCAAGGGCGAGCGCTTGCTCATCGAACGGTTCGGCGGGATCGTCTGGTTGACGCACCCTCCGCACATTTCCGTGCCGTTCTATCAGGCCTACGCCGACGAAGAGGGCACCCTCGCGAAATCGGCCGATCTCCTGTTCGGCCTCGGCGAGGTCGTCGGTTGCGGCGAGCGCCACGCGACGGGTGGCGAGGTGCGAAGAGCGCTCGCGCACCACGGCGTCCACGAGGAGCCCTACGAGTGGTACCGCACGCTGAAGGAAGAAACGCCCCTCCAAACGGCGGGATTCGGGCTGGGGATCGAGCGGTACCTCTGCTGGCTCCTCGGACACCACGACGTCCGTGATTGCCAAGTCCTGCCTCGGTACAACGGATTGGCGACGGTGCCGTAGCCATGCAGTGGCATTCGGAATCCGTCGGCGAACTCCGCGTCATGGCCGGGTACGTGCCGACGCGGGCCGGCGAGATCTTCGTGCATCGAATGCTGCCGCCGCGCCCGGTCGGTGAGGTCGTCATCGTCCCGCCGTTCGGAAAGAGCGTGCACGATCTCTTCGTCCCGGCGCACTACCTCTGCGCGAACGGGTTCGTCGTGACGCGGTTCGATCCGTCGAACCACGTCGGGCGAGGTTCCGGCGACATCCACGCCTTCACCTTGTCCGGCGTCGAGCGGGACCTCGACACCGTCATGGACCTCGACCGCGAGCGGTGGCCGCAGGTGCTCGTGGGCATGAGCCTCGCGGCGCCCATCGCGTGGCGCGCGGCGAAGCGGTCCCGGCGCCCCGTCGGCGTCGTTTCCCTCGTGGGGGTGGTGGACGTCCCGGACACCGTCGAGCGGGTCTGCGGGGACTCCGTCGCCCCGTATCGGGCGGGCGCGCACGCACCGGAATACCAACGCTTCTTCGGCTACGACGTGAAGGCGGCGCCGTTCGTGAAGGACATGGACGCGAGCGGCTACGGGTCGTTCCGCGACGTCGCGGAGACCGTCGCGGCGTTGCCCGGCGAGGTCCATTTCGTCGTCGCCAAGGCCGACGAATACGTCGATTTCGCCAAGGCGCGCGCCGTCGTCGAGGGGCGGACGGGGCGATCGAAGCTCACGGTCCTCGACGGCGTCGGCCACGAAATCGGCAAGAGCACCGGCGTCTTCCTGCGGGCCGTCGGCGTCGTGACCGAGCTCTGCGTCGCCTGCGTGAACCCGGGCGCGTCGACCGAGGTTCGGCGCTCGAGGTTCACGGACGTGGTGCGCGCGAGCGGAGACGAGTCCGCGTTCCTGGGGCGGTTCGACGCCATCCACCGAACGATCGAATTTCAGGAGCAGTCGGCGTGACGGAGATCATCGAGCTTCCCATCATCGTCGGGGGCGAAATCATCCACGCGACGGGCGACGACGACGTGGTCGAGCTGCCCTACGCGAACGGCAACGTCGTCCGTATGCCGAAGCTACGCGACGCGCACGTCGAGCGCATCCTGTCCCGCCACGACCGATGGCACGACGTCCCTCTCTCGGAGGCGTCGAACGCCATCACCAAGGCCGGCATCGCTTGGTCGAACCCGAGCCATCCGCGCCGCGTCGAGGCCATCGAGCAAGCGATGCGCGTCACCGGGTATTCGCGGCCGATGCTCGAGCGCGACGGCTGGACGATCGGCAAACACCTGAGCTTCCGGAGCAACCTGTACGACCTGCTGGACGCCGAGCTCGGCGACCACCGCATGATGGACGAGTGGGTGCGAAGGGACGTCGTCCGCGTCCGCGCCTTCCCGAAGGGCCGCGTGCTCCACGTGCTGGTCGGCAACGTCCCCATGGCCGGGATCTACAGCATCGTCCGCTCGCTCCTCACGAAGAACCAAACCGTGGTGAAGCTCCCGGCGCGCGATCCGGTGACGTGCCTGGCCTTCGCGCGGACGTTCATCGAGGAGAACGGGGCCGACCACCCGCTGAGCCAATCGATGTCGGTCGCGTATTGGGATCGGAACCACCCGCTCGGTGACCGCATGATCGAGGCGTCCGACCTCGTGTGCGCGTGGGGCCAGGGCAGCTCGATGGAGTCCGTCAAGAAGCGGCTGCCCGCGGGGGTGTCGTTCCTCGAGTTCGGACCGAAGCGCAGCTTCGCCCTCGTCTTCACGGACGAAGCCGACGTCGACAAGGCGGCCATGCGCGTGGCCCACGACGTCGCGATGTACGACCAGGAGGCCTGCTTCAGCCCGCAGCGCGTCTTCGTGATCGGCGAGCTCGATCCTTTCCTCCGCAGGCTCGAGGCGTGGTTGGAGCACCAGGCGCGCTTCCTCCCCAAGGGAGAGCCGAGCCCCGACGTCGACTCCCACGTCGTGCGGACACGCCTCGAAGCGACGTTCCGCGGGTGGGACGTCCGCTCGAGCGACGAAGGCGGATGGACCGTCATCGTCTGCGATCCGTCCGCGGAGCTCGTCGAGCACCCGCTGGGTCGCACGATCTTCGTGCATCGCGTGAAATCCGTCGACGAGCTCGTCCCGTTCGTCGACGACGAGACGCAGACCATCAGCGTCTACCCCCTCGACCGGCGCGGCGAACGGATCGGCGATCTTCTCTGCCGCCACGGCGCGGTGCGCGTCTGCGAATCCGGCCTCGTCTCGCATCCGCGCCAAGGATTCACGCACGACGGGGCCTATCCCCTCCAACAGTTCGTGCGCCTCGCCTACCTCGACGTGGAGCTCGCGTTCGTCCACAAGTACGGCTCCGTCCACACCGTCGAGGCCTTCGAGAACGTCCTCTTCGGCGCCGGCCAAGGAGGGGTCGAATGAGCTCCTCCACCGACACCGTCGCGCTCCCGGAGATCGACGCGATCCAGATTCGTTTCGACGATCTGCTCCGCGACGATCGAACGGCCCGCGAGCTGAGGACGGCCATCCTTCGTCGGGCGTTCCTCCACCACGTGGAGCACAACCCGTCGTACGCGGCCTACGCCCATCGGCTGGGCGTCGGCGAGCGGCGCGACGTCGATCTGGCGGACATCCCGCTCTTGCCGAGCGCGCTCTTCAAGCGCGCGACCCTCACGCTCCGATCGACGCCCGAAGACGCCATCGTCAAGCAGTGCGTGAGCAGCGGCACGTCCGGCGCTCGAAGCATCGTCCCGCGCGACGAAGACACCCTCGTCCGCTTCCTCGGGAGCGTCACCGCCTCCCTCCCCTCGCTCTTCGGGATCGACCGCACCGGCGAGTTCCGAGGGATCGTGCTCGGCCCGACCACCGAAGAGGCCGGGGATCTCTGGTTCTCGTACGTCATCTCGTGCCTCACCCTGGTGATGCAGACGGAGCACATGGTGACGGGCGACGATTTTCGCTCGGCGTTCGCCGCCGACCGCGTCCGCTCGGCGCTCGACGAAGGGTGCCAGGTCGCGATCATCGGACCGCCCTTCCGGATCCTCGAGCTCTGCGAACGGCTCGAGGGCCGGCGCACCTGGGGGACGTTCCCCGAGCGCTCGTTCGTCATCAGCGCCGGAGGCTGGAAGGACCGCAAGTCGAACGTCATCGACGCCGCGACGTTCCGGCAGAAGGTGGCCGACGCGTTCGGGGCGAAGCCCTCGCAGATCCGCGACAGCTACAACATGGTCGAGCTCAACTCGGTCGTCCACGAGTGCGAGTTCCATCACAAGCACGTCCCGCCCTGGTTGGAAGTGCAAGCGAGGGACGCGCGCACGAACCGCGTGCTCGGCGACGAACGCGAAGGGGTGCTCGGCTTCCTCGACGCGAGCGCCACGAGCTTCCCGGGGTTCATCATGAGCGAAGATCTCGGCGTCACGCGGAGCGGAGAGTGCGCCTGCGGCCGCTTCGGTCAGCGCCTCCAGATCACGCGCCGGGTGAACCGCGTGGAAGCGCGGGGATGTGCGCTCCGGATGGCCGCGTCCGCGTCGGGCGGGCCGTCCCACGTGCGCGATCGGTTCTTCACGAGCGTGTACCGCGGCGCTCCCCACGGCGCTCCCGAGGGAGGGCGATCATGACGGGGATCGATCCGGCGCGCTGGGCGACCCGCGTCTTCGAACGACGCCTCGGAGGCGCCCACGGCGTCCGAGAGCTGGGGGGGAGCACGATCTCCGCCCTCCGAGCGTCCGTCTTCCAGGTGACGGCGACGAGCGGCGCTCGGTTCGCGGTGAAGCTCCACGCGAGCGCCGACGACGCCGCGCGGGAGCGGGACGTCCACCAGCGCCTCGCGGCCTCGCCTTCGGTGCGACGGCTCGTTGCGTGGGGCGATGCCGAAGGCGACGCGCCGGCGTTCTCCATCACGGAGTGGCTCGAAGGGCCGTCGATGCTCGACGTCGTCGACGGACACGCGGAGGCCGACCTCGCTCGCGGCATCGCACGGATCGCCGATTTCGTCCGCGCGTGCCTCACATGCCGCACGGAGGGCTTCGGGCCCATCGCGCGCGGCTTCACGGCATCGGCGCGGACGTGGACCGAACATCTGACGGCTCAGATCGATCGCATCGGGAAGGCGCTCGACGCCTTGCCAGCCTCTCGCGCCTTGCCGGCCTCTCGAGAGGTCGAGGTCCTTCGCGTGGCGCGCGATCACCTATCGGGCTTCCTGGAGCGTGAGCGGACGTACTTCGACGCCGTCGAGCCGGCCCTCGTGCCCGTCGATTTGAGCCTCTCGAACTTCGTGATGGCTCCGGACGGACGCGTGGTCGTCGCGGATCTCGAGAGGTTCTGGTCGGCCGATCCGCTGCTGGCCGTCGGTGAATGGACGAGCCACACCTTCGCCACGAGCGCACACGCGCACTTCCTTCGCGCGTGGCGTCCGCTCACGGCGCACGAGCTCCGCGTCGCGCGCTTCTACGCGCTCTTGCGTAGCTACGAAGCGCTCCACGACGTCGTTTCGAACGGCCTCGTCGGCGACGCTCCCCCGAAGCCCCCGGGGAACCCGCTCACCTTCGCCGAGCTTCTGCGATGCCACGCGGAGCACGCCCTCGGCGAACGCGTCGATTCGGTGTTGCCGGAGGCGCTCCTTCGTCGGGATCCCCGAGGAGCGGCGCCGGAGCTCGATTGGGGACTCAAGCTCGAAGGAGCGGCGGAGCGCACGCGATCGCCGGAAGAGACGCTGCGCGCGCTGCGGGCGGTCGCCGACGGCGCGGGAATCACGCGCGTCGCCGAGATCACCGGCTTGGACGCGACCGGGCTGTTCGTCTTCAACGCCATGCGCCCCGACGCGGCGGAGGCCGATCACACGTTCACCGTCTTTTCGGGGAAAGGGTCCACGCGCGAGCAATCGAACGTCAGCGCGATCGCCGAGGCCATCGAGCGGTTCTGCGCGGAGTCGTCGAGCTACCCGGCAGCCAAGCTCCTCCGCGCCTCCTTCGCCGAAGCGGCACGCGCGGACGACACCGTCCATCCGCGCGCCTTCAACCTCCCGGCCGACGCCGACTTCGACGACCACGAGACCATCGAGTGGGTGCCGTCGACCGACCTCCTGTCCGGCGCGACGGTGTGGGTCCCCGCCTGCGCCGTGTTCTATCCTTACGTCCCCTCGGTCGGCCGCGCGCCGTTCCGCTATTTCACGACCGGCCTCGGGGCCGGGAATTCCTACGTCGAGTCGATCGCCCACGGCCTGCGCGAAGTCATCGAGCGCGATTCGGCGGCGTTGAATCGCATCCTCCGGAACCGTCCGGCCGTCGATCCGGAGACCATCGACGACGACGAGCTGCGTCGGACCATCGACGGATTCCGCGCCGCCGACGTCGACGTCGTCCTTCGATACATCACGACGGACGACATCCGCATTCCTTCGTTCTCGGTCATTTGCGACGACGAGAACGTGCGTGACGCCATGTTCGTCAACGGCGGCTACGGCGTTCATCCGAACAAGAAGGTCGCGCTCCTCCACGCCCTCCAGGAGGCCGCCCTCTCGAGGGCCGGGACGATCAGCGGAGCCCGCGAAGATCTGGCGAAATTCCGCGACGCCAAGCAGGCGCTCGACTACGACGCCTTTCGCAAGAAATACGCTTATTGGTTCGATCGAAAGCAAACGATCGATTTCCGCGACATCGAGACCAGCGTTTCACCGACCGTGCTCGGCGACCTCGCGCACATGGTCTCCGCCGTGAAGGACGCCGGCTTCGAGCGCGTGCTCGTGGTCGATCTGTCGCGCGCCGAGCTCGGACTCCGGGTGACCAAGGTCCTGGTCCCCGGGATCGAGCGGTATTCCTTCGACATGAGCTGCATCGGCGCGCGCGCGAGGGCGGAATACAAGCGGCTCTACGGCCGCGAGTTGCGCGTGGGCACCCCACGCCGCGAGGAGACGCATGGCCGCTAAATCCCACGTAGAGGACGTCTCGTTCCCGCCGTACGACTTCTTCGATGCGACCGCCGCCGCCGCGGGCCTCGAAGACTCCATGCGCTCGGAGGTGGAGCGCGTGCTCGGGCGAACGCGAAAGCTCGAGCGCCTCTACCACAGCACGCTCTCCCAAGGTTGGGACCCTCGCGCCGTCCTCGGCGCGCTCATCGAGAAGCACGGCGCGATCGAAATTCCTCTAGAAAAGCGGGCTCCGTTGAGCCGCGTCATGAGCGTCCTCTTGTGGGGAGAGCTCGCCGCGTGGAACGTCGCCGCCGAGCTCGCCGGCGCGCTGCCGAGCCTCGAAGCAAAGATGGCCGCGACCGGTCAGGTGTTCGACGAAGCACGGCACTTCGGCGTCCTCCGCGACTACCTCCGAGCGGCGGGCTTGGAGCCGGCGCCGCTGCCGGTCTTTTCGCGGAGGCTCATGGTGAACGTGCTGCGCACCAAGAACCTCGTCCACAAAGTCTACGGCATGCAGCTCACCATCGAGCTCGTGGCGTTGGCGATCTTCAAGCGCCTCGCCGCGGCGAAGGTCGAGCCCGTATTGACGGAGCTGCTCGAGTACATCCAAAGGGACGAAGCGCGGCACGTCGGACTCGGGGTCATCCATCTGCCGCGGATGATGCAAGAGCTGCCGCTCGTCGCCCACGCGGGCTTGGCGAAGTTCTCCTTCGGCGCGATGCTCTCGACGTTCGCGGGGGGACGGAGGCTCGCCGACGACTTCACGGCGCTCGGGATCTCGAACCGGGAGCTCGCCCTCACGTCGGGCAGCATCTTCAACCAACTGCTCGGCGAGATGCGCACGACGCTCGGGTTGGATTCGTCGCATCGAATCCGAGGACTCAACATGATCCCCCCCGAGAGCCACGAGGCTTTCGTGAATTATCTATTTCCCGAAGAAGGGGACGTCACGACGCCGTTCCAGCACGTGTTGATACGAAGCATCGACACGTGCATCGCCGGCGTGGAGCGTCTCTTGTCCTGATTCGTCCTGATTTCGACATGCAACGAACGCGAACGACGGGCCGACGCATCGGCGATCGGCCCGCATCCGAAAGGGAGTAGTCACCGTGAAGAAAGAGCTCCACAAGTACACCGCGAAGGACATCCTCGACATGAACTACAACGAGCTCATCGGGGTCGTTCGCGAGACGAATCGTCCGCCGGGAGGGCTCGACGCCATCTACCGGATCGCGCAGCGTTCGTTCCTGCGACCGGAGAGCCGTGTGCTCGAAATCGGCACGAGCACGGGCTTCACCGCCATCGAGCTCGCGCGGCTCACGCGGTGCCACATCGACGCCATCGACATCAACCCCATCAGCCTCGAGGAGGCCTCGAGCCGCGCGCATCGCTCGGGGGTCCGCGATCGCATCGACTTCAAGGTCGAGGACGCGACGAAGACGTCGTTCGCGGACGCGTCGTTCGACATGGTGTTCTGCGGCAACGTCACGTCGTTGATCCCCGATCGGGATCGCGCCCTCACCGAGTACGCGCGCGTCCTCAAGAGCGGCGGGTTCCTCGCGGCCATCCCGATGTACTACGTCGAGCGACCGTCGGCCGATCTGGTCAAGCGCGTCTCCGACGCCATCCGCGTCGACATCGTCCCCCGGTACAAGAAGGATTGGACCGAGTTCTTCCACCGCGAGCCCCTCGAGACGTACTGGTCGGAGGACTACCGCTTCGATCGCATCGGCGACGCCGCGATCGATCAGTTCGTCGATCTCATCCTGCGCCGCCCGCACCTCGACACGCTGGCGAAGGACGCGAGGGACGCGCTCTCCGAGCAATATCGGAAGTTCATGTTCCTCTTCCGAGAGAACCTCGCGATGATGGGATACACGCTCATGCTCCTGCGCAAGGAGACGTGTTCGATCGATCCGGAGCTCTTCACCTCCCGTCGAGTCATCGACTGACAGCGGCGCTCATCTGCATTGATCTTCCGGGCGATCCCTTCGTCGGGCGCTGCGCTCCGGGCGCACGTACATAAGTACGCTTACGTCCGGTGCTCGCGCCCTCCTCGGCCTCGCCCGGAATCTCAACGCATCTGAGCACCGCTGTGAGCCCGGCGTCGTCCGGCGAACCATCGCGGTCGTCCCGGGCGACGGCGGTGGTTCGCCCTCGACGATCCGTGGCACCTCGAGCGGCGCGCCGCTTCGCCGAAGGAGTGAAAGGAAATGATTCGTTTCAAAGCGATATCGATCGTTGCTCCTGCGAACACGATGGGGCCGTTGTCGGCGGAGGCGCGTGACATCGGGCGGAGGAACCTCGAAAAGCTCGGGTTCACACCGAAATATGGCCGTCACGTGGACGATCGGTGGCTGCACACGGCCGGCACGGTGCGTGACCGCGTCGACGATCTCCACGCGGCGCTCCGTGATCCGGAGGTCGACGCCGTCATGGCGGTGTTCGGCGGGTACAATTCGAATCAGCTCCTCGATCGCATCGATTGGGATCTCGTCGATCGACACCGAAAGCCCATCGTCGGCTACAGCGACGTGACGGCGCTCCTGCTCGCGTTCGCCGCGCGTGGGGCGCTAGCGATGCACGGCCCCGGCTTCGCCTCCTTCTGCGATCCGAACCTCCTCGACTACACGGCCCGAGGGTTCGCACGCGTCCTCGCCGGTGAGCGCGTCGTCTTCGAGGCGCCGGCGGTCGAGGCCGACGATCCCTGGTTCCTCAAGCCGGGGTTGGGGCCGCGCGAGCTACGCCCCTGCGACGGGTGGAAGATCCGCACCGAAGGGGTGGCGAAGGGACCGGCGATCGTCGGGAACCTCGAGACCCTCGTCTCCCTCGCCGGGACGCCTTACCTCCCTTCGTTCGAGGGGGCCGTCTTGTTGATCGAAGACGCCACGGGCAAGAGCCCCGCCGTCGTTCACCGCCAACTGACCCAGCTCCGTCACATGGGCGTCTTCGGACGCATCGCCGGTCTCGGCGTCGGCGGGGTCCCGGCGGGATCCGCGCTCTCGGACACGCCCCTCCTCGCCGCCATCCTGGACGACGTGCTCGAAGGGGCGTCGTTCCCCGTCGTTTGCAACCTCCACTGCTCGCACGTCGATCCGATGATGACCATCCCGCTCGGCGCCGTCGTCGAGCTCGGCGCGACCGAGAGCCCGCGCCTCGTCGTCCACGCGGAGCGCCCATGAGCGCAGCGTCGTCGACGCGAAAAGACGTCCTCATCGTCCGCCCGGAAACGCCGTCCGAGCTCGTCGAGGCGTTCGCCGCGGCGCACCTCGAACGCCGGGAACACGGGCGGTGCATCTTGCCCGTTTCGTCCCGCGCCGTCGCCGACCGCCTACGCGAGACCGCGGAGTTTCTGGGGCTCCCGTGGACGCTGGTCGATCGCGCGCCGGCGCCTTACCGAAGCGACGAACGCGTGGTGCGAGCCCGCGCGACGGCCGAGCGGCACGACGCGACGGCCGCGCGCCTCGGGGCCCTGTTCGAAGCGCTCTGCCCCGAGCGGTTCGCGCACGTCCGGGGCCGCGGCGATCCCCTCGCGTCGTTCGCGGACGTCCCCGTCGTGCTCGCGATCGGCGAGGGCCTCGACGCCGGAGCCCGTTTCGCCCTTTGCACGCGGAGGGCGTTGGTGCACGTCGACACCCCCGAAGACGCCGAGCACGCGTTCGAGCGCCTCCGGACGGCGCGCTCGATCTACGTCGCCCCGCGCGACGATTTCGACGTCGACGCGCTTCGTGGACTGCTGGCCGCGAAGCGCGCGTCGGCCACGGCCGCGTCCCTGGGCTTCCTCTACCCCTTCGGGGACTTCGAGCGCGAGCTCTTCGCCATGAAGTCCGTGCTCTTCGAGTACGGCCACGCCGACCGCGGGCGCCCCTACGCGTTCTTCTTTTCGCTCGAGCCCAAGGCCCGCTCGTTCTCCGTGGACCGCGCGCGTTTCGTCGTCGGTCGAGGCGGCGACGTGGAGCACGCCGCGCGGATCCTCGAAGAACCCGCGGAGTTCCTCTTCTCGACGCCGCACTCCAACGGCATGGACATGGCGCTCGGCGAGGTCGTGCTCTGCTCCCGCGAAGACCGAACGAGCGCCGAAGCGCCGCGCCGCGCGATGCCGTGCTTCTTCGAGGATTCGTGCAGCCGGAAGCGTCCGAACAACCGCTTGCTCGGCCCCTCGCGCGTCAAGAGCGCCGTCGCCTTCCTCTACACGTGCTGGGGCGTGTTGCTCCGGAACGGCGTGTACGACGTCGAGGTGTCGCTGGGTCGAAGCTTCGCGATTTCCCCCTACACGGGCGCGCTCCTGACGACCTATGCCATGTCGTTCCTGGATCGCGCGGCGGGGTTCTTCGTCGCGGAGGCCTACAGCCGCGGGATCCCCTTGGGCGAGGTGACGCGCCGATTCAACGAGCGGCACTTCGCGCGCTTCGACGACCACGCGCAGGTCGCGGTCCTCTTCGGGGATCCCGAGCTCCGCGTCGCATCACCACAGCCGCTCGATCTCACGAGCGCTTCGAAAACGGAGCCGGAGCTCGCGCGCTTCGTCGAATCCGTCGGCGTGGATCTCTACCCCGTCGCGCCGGAGGCCGAGGGCCGTCCCTCTCGCAAGAGCGACGGCATCCCTCGGCTCGTCCCCGACGCCGTGTTCGCCGCGACCGACTTCACGCGTTGCGCCGTGCACGCCACCCGCGATTTGCGGATGCCCGAGCTGCAAGCGTCCCTCGACGCGCTCGCCGAAGCCAACGAGCGCCTCGCCATGTTCGGCGCGTTGTTCAACGGCCGTCGACGCCAAGAAGAGAAGATCGCCTTCCCCGAGGCCCTCATGCTCCGACGGTACGACGACGTGCTGTCCCGTTACCACCGCGCATGGCACGACATGTTCCTCGCCATGGTGTCGAACCTCGGCGGCTACGTGCGTCTGCAGATCGACCCCTATTTTCTCGCCGATCGTCACGATGATTCGAACGATTCGAGAAACGCGCCGCATCGCTGTCCCTATTGCGGCGCGAGCACGTGGAGCTCGCGGATGTCGATGATCGGCTCGCCACGCGTGACGCGAACCCTCCTCGAATGCTTCAACTGCGCGACCATCCGCGACGGCTCGGAGAGCGACATGACTGCCACGTTCGTGTGCGAGGAACGCTGGCGACTCGGTGAGCCGGTGCGCGTGGCGCTCGACGTGCAGGGGTCGTCGGCTCCCGCCCCCCTCGACGTGCAGCCGTACGCGGCGACCGTGATCCTCGAGCCGTTCACGAAGCGGACCGGGACCGCGGCCCACGGGAGCGCCCGAGGCACGCGATCCTCCCACGACACGCGCATCGCCCTCGACGATTGGCGGCTCGACGAGCGCTACCGCCCGGGGAGCCACCACCTGAACGCGATCGTGTCGCTCGGCGCCGATCTCCTTTTCTTGCGACGGACCATCTACCTCGACGGGTGAGGAACCATGAACGAAGGAACCGAGAAGAAGCCGGTACGCACGTCCGAAGAGCCCTCCGCGCCTCCCCCTCCCCTCGCCGCTCCTCTCGCGGAGCCGCCGCCGGCGCCGATCGACGAGGACGACGACCCGTTGGGACCGGGCCCCGAGACGGCGCTATGGTGGTGACGGACCCGTCGGCCGGCGCTCCGAACCGCTGCGTCCTGTTCATCGGACCGTCGCTCTCCCACGCGGAGACCGCGGAGATGCTGACGTTCGACGCGGAGCTGCGACCGCCGGTCCGACGCGGAGATCTCGAGGACATCGCGGGATCGGACGTCGTCGTCGGAATGGTCGACGGCGTCTTCCACACCCACCTGGCGGTCAGCGTGCGCGAAGTGCGGAACGCGCTGCGCCGAGGCGTCCGCGTCTTCGGCGGTTCGAGCATGGGGGCGTTGCGCGCCGCCGAGCTCCACACGCACGGCATGGTGGGCGTCGGCGAAGTGTTCAAGATGTACCGGGAAGGCGTCGTCGATTCGGACGCCGAGGTCGCGCTCACCTTCGACTCCGAGAGCTTCCGCTCGGTCAGCGAACCCCTGGTGAACGTCCGATACGCCCTGCGATGCGCCGTGGCCGACGAGATCGTCTCCGACGCAGACGCCGACCGACTCCTCGGGATCGCCAAAGGTCTTTATTTCTATGATTTGACGTATTCGAACTTGCTTCGACACGCCAAATCCATCCTGACTCCGGAGGTCGTCGAGCGTTTGTCCGAATACCTCCGCGCGGAGCGGACGCGGCTGGACCTCAAGCGACGCGACGCGATCGAGCTCGTCGGGATCTTGAATGCGCTCATGGGCGGGACGAGCGGAGGAGCCCTCGATGGTTGACCCGAACGAGAGCGACGCCAGGCACCCCGTGTTCGAGCAGGGCGAGTCCTCGACGCGCGCGCGGCGTCAGCACGTCGCCGATCTCCTCCGCGCGATCGACGCCGGCAGGTTGAGCGACGCCTTCCTGTCGCCCGTCGTCGAATCGACGGCGAACGTCCTCGCGATGTCGCGGAGGGTCGAAACCGTGCGGTGGAGGAACCGCGAAGCGCCGTTCTTCCTCCGGGCCGAAGACGTTCCGTTCGATCTGTTGCCGTTCCGCGCGAACGCCCCGGAGCGCGAGGGCGCCTACTTCTCGCTCGGCCCCGGTCTCTCACGCAGCGGCGCCGCGCACCCGGCGGTCCTCCTCGTCCAGGTCGAAGGCCCCGACGCCGCCGCGCGGGCGGACGGCATCGAAGAGGCCCTCGGCGACCGGATCGCCCCGCCCCTTCGCGCGCAGCTCTCCGACGACGGACGACCGCGCATTTGTCTCGCGTCCCACGTCGTCCTCCACCGATCTCCCCGATGAATCTACGAAACGTTCGCGACATCCTCGTCCGCGCCGACGTCCTGTCCACGACGCCGATCGCCTCGGGATATCCTTATTGGCTGCCGTTCGGAACGCGGGTGGCGGAGCGCATCGACGCCCTCTATTCGGAAGAGCTGAAACGTCGAATCGACTTCGTCGAAATGGAGCCGCCGCTCCTGGTCGATCGACAATCGTACGTCGATGCCGTGTCGGCGTCGTACGACTACCAGAACATGCTCTGGTGGCAGCCGCCCGACGCCCCGGCGGTCCTCGTTCGCCCCGACAATCTCTTCGCCGCCACCCAGGCCCTCGCGAAGACGCCGTGCCACCTTCCCGTCGTCATGCAAGGGAGCCTCTATCGGTCCGAGACGGGGAATCTATGGCCCCTCGTCCGCGATCGTCACATGTGGCGCACCACGCAGGTCGTTCATTGGCTCGACGGCGCCGACGCGACGGAAGCCTACCTGCTCCATACACGGGTTTTCGGGCGTCTCATGCGCCGCCTCGGAATCCCGACGATCTTCGTGGAC
The DNA here is from genome assembly GCA_044226145.1 of Labilithrix sp. GTDB lineage: Bacteria > Myxococcota_A > Polyangia > Polyangiales > Polyangiaceae > Labilithrix. The sequence goes on from JBGAHN010000053.1 coordinate 14,910, forward strand.
TGTCCGCCCCTTCGCGAGCACTCCGAGCGTCGCATGCTGACGTTCACGCCCACGGCCGTCGACGAGCTCACGCTCACGTCGACCGGTTATCTCCTCTCCCCTTCGCTCGTCGAGCGCCTCGGTCTGTCGGGGCAACTCCTCGATTTCGGATTCACGGCCAAGCTCCTCGCCGTCGCGGTCGCCCTGACCTCCGACGAGGTCGGCCTCGTCCTCCCGACCGATCTCGCGCCGGACATCGTGGTGGTCGGATACCGCGATCCCGCGGATCGAGAGGCGGCGGAGCGGCTGGCCGACGACTTGCGTGCGGTCACGCCGCGCGTGGCGGTCGATCATCGACCTTGGGGGAGCGTACGGCGCTCGCAACGCCGCCACGGAACGCCCATCTTGGTCTTGGTCGATTCCTCGACGAAAAACCACCTCATCACCCGCTTCGACGGCGCGTCGCACGCGCTCTCCAGCGACGCCCGGGCCCACCTCCGCGAGGCGATCGACCGTCACGATCGCGCGCTCTGGACGCGGGCTCTGGCGTGCACCGACGCCGCGTTGGCGGAGGCTCGCGTCGTCCGATTGGGCCACGACGCGCCTTCCGACTGGTCGTCGCTCGGTCGCTGCGTCGGCTACCCCGAGCCCCCGGAGGACCTCGCGTCGGACGACCGGCCGAACGTCTTCTCCCCTCAAGCCCGCTATTACTGAACCTTCGCTCCACGCAGAGAGTCCCGATCATGGCCCACGACATCGGATCGTCCACCGACCTCGATCAGGCAAAGCGACTTTTCCGGGCGCACGTGTGCGAAGCGCGGAAAATCACGGAGCTCCCCGGCGGCCGGAACCGCGTTTATCGCATCACTGGCGACGACGGCGGCGACTACGTGCTCAAGATCGCCCATCCGCGCGACGACGGGACCCGCAACTGCGAGCACGTCGTCTACGGCGCGCTCGCCGAGTCGCCGACCATCCGCCGTTGCGTCGCGAGGTCCGAGGCGTCCGCCGCGCGCGACGCGTTCACCATCGTCGAGTACGCCGAAGGAGAGACGCTCCTCGACGTCGTTCGCGCAAAACCGCCGCGCGAACGCCTCGTGCGCCTCGTGCGGCAGGTGCACGACTTCGTCGCTCGATGCACCGCGATCCCGACGCGCGGCTTCGGCGACGTGGACGAGGGGCTCTACGGGCGGTTCGCCAGCTGGTCGGCCCTCCTCGTCGACTTCCTGGACCGCATGACCGAACGGATCGCGACCGTGGCCGGCGCGGCGGAGCGGACCTACCTCTCCGGCGTCGCGGGCACACTCCGCGCGTTCGTCGACGAGAATCGGGCCGCGTTCGACCGAATCGAGGGACGGCTGACGCCGGTCGATTTGAACCTCGCGAACTTCGTCGTGACGGAGGGAGACCGCGTGGTGGCGCTCGACCTCGAGACGTTTTGGTCGGCCGATCCGTGGATGGCCTTGGGCGAATGGATGGGCCACACCTTCGGGATGCCCGCGTGGGACGCGATGCTGCAGGTGCACCCACCGCTCGGCGCGGACGAACTTCGGCGCGTCCATTTCTACGCGGCGTTGAGCAACTTCGCCGTGATGGGATTCTGTCTCCTGAACGGCGCAGGAACGCTCGACGACCTGCGCCCCTGGGGCAACTCCGCCCGTTTCCGCGATCTCCTCACGGCGCACATCGCCGCGATCCACGGCGGATCGCGCGCGGTGTCCTCCCCCTCCTAGGTCTGCCATGCGACTCGCGATTTTCTCCGACGTTCAAGCGAATCTGGAAGCCCTCGAAGCCGTCCTCGCGGCGATTCGGCGAGACGCCGTCGACGAGCTCGTCTGCCTCGGCGACACCGTCGTCTACGGCGCCGATCCGGACGAGTGCTGCACCCTCGTTCGGACGCACGTGTCGGTGTGCGTCTCCGGCAACCACGACGCGGCCATCGTGGACCGAACGGACTATTCGAACTATCCGGATTTCGTCCGTCACTGCATCGGGGTGCACAAGGGCCTCGTCTCCGACGAAAACCGCGCCTGGCTCGCCTCCTTACCGTTCCGCGTGGACCGCGAAGGCATGACGTTCTGCCACGCTTCGCCGGTTCATCCCGAACGCTTCGAATACATGTTCCTTCCCTACCAAATCGAAGATCGAAAGGAGCATTGGGGATCGTTCGCGCGCGCGACCTTCATCGGGCATTCGCATCTTTGCAAGTCGTATGCCTTCGGAGACCACGGCGACGACGTCACCGAGATCCACGAAGAGAGCTTCGTCCTCGATCCCGATCGACGGTACGTGATCAACGTCGGCTCGGTCGGCCAGCCCCGCGATCGCGATCCGCGCGCCTGCTACACGATCTTCGACACGGAAAGCCGCACGTTCCAGTATAAACGCGTGCCGTACGACGTCGATCGCGCCGCACGGAAGATCCTGGATCTCGGATTGAACGAGTTCTTCGCGTTTCGGCTCGCAGCGGGGTGCTAGTGGACTGTCTCTTTTGCCGTCTGGTTCGAGGGGAAATCCGGTCGTGGGTCGTCGCGCAAGACGACGAGCACCTCGCCTGCCTGACCCCGTTCCCGAACACGCCCGGGTTCACCGTCGTCCTGACGAAGGCGCACCATTCGAGCTACGTGCTGTCGCTCGATCCGGCCGTCTACACGCGCCTCCTCCTCTTCGCCCGCGACGTCGGGCTCGCCATCGACCGTGGCCTCGGGACGCGTCGAACGGCGCTCATCGCCGAAGGAATGGGCGTCGATCACACCCATGTCAAGCTGGTCCCGCTCCACGGGATCCCCGAAGGGCCTTGGTCTCCTGTGATTGCCTCCGAGCACGCCTACACGGAAATGTATCAGGGATACGTCACGTCTCTGGACGGCCCTCCCGCCGCCGAGGCGGCCCTCGACGACGTGGCGGCGCGAATTCGAAACGGGTTTTCGAAGACCCCCGGCTCTCCTCCCCGGCGATGAACCGGGGAGAAGAGCGCGGGCACGAATTCGCTAATATATCCCCTTCATGTTCGTGCTGTATCCCAGTCCTCGGTAGGCCTTGCGGATGAACGGCATCATCGACGAGTAGTCCTGCAGCTTCACGCAGCTCGGGTTCTGCGCGCAGGTCGCCGTCGGGCTCGGGGTACCGCTCGCGAGCTTGACGACCGGCTGCCCGTTGGGCGCGAGGTTCGGGACGTACCAGGTGACTCCGTTCTGCGTCACCGGCGTCACGTCGTACGCCTTCTCGAGGAGCTCGTTCGCCCATTCGAGGACGCGCGCGCCGATACCTCTTTGCACCGTCTTGCCGTAGAGCACCTCGGTGCCGAGCGTCTGCGCGATGTAGACCTCTCCGCTCGGCCCGTGGAACTCGATGCGGTTTTCGAAGCCCGGATCGTCACCCGGCGTCCAGAGGTGGATCTGGTTGAGCCAGTACGTCTTCTGGTTCTCCGGGAGGTAAGTGAGCGTGTTGACGAGCGCGAACTTCTGCTGCTCCCAGCCAACCTGCGGATCGACGGCGACGGTCGGGAACGAATCGTTCACCGGCTCCGCGTCATTGGGTGTTCGGCAGTAGATGCTCTCGGCGCCCGGGAAGCACGCCTCGATGCCGTCCTTCGGCCACCACGACGTCCAGCCCACGCCCGCCCGCGGCAGCCCTTGCTCGTCGACCACGGGTTTGCCGTTCGAAGCCTGGACCCGCGGGCCCTTGATGGCGTCGTCGCCCGTCAGGTTGTTCGCGAGCCACCGGCGGAAACCGTCCGGGAAGATGTCGGCCAACGAGACCGAGCGGAAGCGGGGATCGTTGAAGTCGTCACGGGACGAGCTGATGAAGTTGTCCGAGGACTCCGTGAACAACATCGCCGTGAAGGCTTTTTCGTAATAGGAGCCGCAATTGAGGACGTAGTTCCGGTCGTAGTTTCCCTTGTTGTCGGCGAGCTTGTTCTCGAGCGGACGCCCTCCCAGCGAGATCTGCCCGAACGTTCCGCTGACGCCGTTCGGGATCACCAACGACTTGTTGGTGAAGCTCACGAAGCCGGTGCCATCGAACGAACGAAGCACCGAGTCGCCCCCTTGCAGCGCTCCGTGGTCGCCGGCTTGCGGGCGAGCGAACATGTGAGCGAAGTGATCGAAGGCGATCGACGACGCGAGCATTTGCTCGGGGAAGTCTTTGACGATGAGGTTCGCGACGAGGGCATCGCCGTCCTGCGGCGAGTAATAGGCCGCCGTATCGCGCGCGAGCGAGAAGAAGAAACCCAGCGCCTTTCCGGCGTCGCGCATCTTTTCGTGATACCGCCCGAGGTTGCCCTCGAACACGGAGTAGGGTCCGAAGCTGGTTCGACCGCGTCGGTAGCTGCTGAAGACGTGGTTCGCCTCCTGCTGCGAGATCCAGAACTGCATGAGCTCGTAGATGTCGGCGCCGTTGTCGTGGCGATAGACGCTCACGTTTCCGGTATCGGCCCAATCGTCGGACGCGAAGCCGAACGGGACGCGGACACGGCCGCTCTCGTCGACCGAGTAGGCCTTGTTGCTCCGGCCGCTCGTGGCGTCCGGCTGGTTCAGCTGCGCGAACTGCACGTAGTCGACCGGTTGTTGCTTGCAGCGCGTGGCCTGCCCTTGCTCGTTGGTGACGATGAGGCCGTCGAGGAGCGGGCTCCACGCGCCGTCCCTCGCGTCGTCCCACGTCGTCGGCTTGAAGGCCTCGACGTCCACCGGCTGGCAATCGCGAATCAAGTCGAGCTGCCGATCGAGCTGCGAATAGTGCGAAATGCCCGAATACTGGATACCGAGGAGCCCACCGAACTCGCTCTGGTGCGCGACGGCGACCTTCTTCAACCGAGCCGCGTTCGGCCCGTCGCCCACGTAGACCGACGCGACGTCGCCGTAGAACGCCATCGCCGCGCCGAAGTCGTAGGCCCCGAGCGCGAGCATGTCCTGCGTCGGCTCACCGGGATACTCCATCGTCGAAGACTGCGCGAACATGTGGATGAGGTTGTTCGATTCGTTCGTCGTGACCGGATCGAAGCGCCGCGAGCCGACGCACGTGCGGCCGTCGGTCACGGGGCCCGTGCACGCCTTCGTCACGGCCTTGTCGTTCGTTCGGAGCTGCCAATACTGGGGGCGGAAGTTGAACGAATCGCTCGAGCTGACGAAGTTGTGCCGGAGCCCGAACGAGTGCCCCATCTCGTGCGCGACGACCGCGTAGTGCGCACGGCGACGGATGTAGTCCTTCATCTTGGAGGCGCGGCCGACTTGTTCGTCCTTGCACGCGCGGTCGTTTGCTTCGCAGTGTGCCCCGAATTTTCCGAATTTCTGTTGGAGGACCTCGCCGAAGGCCACGTAGCCGAGCGGCGCGGTCGCCATGAAATCCCCTTCCATCACGCAGACGCCCCGCTTGGCATATCCGAGCTCGAGCGCGTTGTGCATTTGACGACGAACCGAGGGATTGATTCCACGGAACATCGACGCCGACGCGATCGGATCGCCCGGATTGGCGAACGGACCGCTCGCCCCGAGTTGCTGCATCGCGGGCGTCGCGAGATCCGCTTCGAGGTCCGAATTCTGCGCGGATTTCAAGCGCTGCGCGTAGACCGGATACGTGGAGGACGGCGCCTCGACCGCATAGGCCAGGTCGTGCATCTTGGTGACCACGTTGTCCATGGCGGCTTTCAGCTCGCCCGACATCGGCTTCTTGAACGCCGCGATCTGCTGCGCGTCGATGTCGAGCATCCCTCCCACGGCCTTCATCACGTCGTCTTGCGAGCGACCGGGTGAGACGGACTGCTGGTTCGCGATCCGGCGCGCGGCCTCCGCCCAATCGTAGATGTACGTGGCTTCCGTGAGGTCCTTCGTGTCGAGCTCGCCCGCGATGTAGCGGAGCGTGTCGACCAGCCCTTGGGCGAAGCGATCGTTCAAGCTGGTCCAGACGTTGACGCTCGTGGCGACCTTCTCCCCGGTGAGCGGGTCGTTCGCGTCGCTCATGATTCCCCAGGGCGACGCGCTCTGCGGGGCCTCGATGCTGGTGACCAAATTGCGGCGCAGATCGCCGAGGCGCGCCTTCGTTCCAACGTCCCCGCACTCGGCCGGATCGCTCGCGGCGACGGGGCTATGGCAAAGGTGGACCATCGTGGGCTGTTTGGCGAGCCACGCGACCGAAGAGGAGTACCCTCGCCGGGCGGCGAGATCGTCCGCGACGGCGTCGCACGTCTTCTTCTTCGCGGCCTCGTCCGGCGCGCGGTTGAACTTCTCTCGGCACGCCTCGACCTCGCGCACCAGAAAGACCGCGTCTTCTTCGTCCGCGATCTGACCGTTGACCGGCGCTTCACCGCAGTCACCGCCGTCCTGGAATCGCTGGCATTCGGCATATCGGGCCGACGCCACGGCGAGCCGCATGGCCGTGTCCCAATCGTAGGTCGCGAGCTTGCTCGCGTCGAAGTAGTCCTGGTCGCTCTTGTCAGCGTAATACCAAACGATCGGCTTCGCCTCGCGCTCACGGTAGGGGAGCGTGCATTTGTGGTTGAAGCGGTCGCAGCGCGAGCCGCCGACGCGACCTACGCCCTCGCAGTCCGTATCGGCCTCGCAGGACTTCGGCCCCGACATCGCTTCGGCGTCTTGATACCAATGGCTGCGATTCCAAATGTTGTAGCGCTCGACGAACCGGAACCACTGGTCGTCGGTGAGGCCATATTCGCGCGAGTATCCCATGCGCTCCGACGTGAACGCGCCGAACGCCTGGAATTTGAACCCATCCCAATCGAGCGGCTCGTAGTCTTTGTCGACGACGCGCATGAACGAATGCCGAACCGTGAGCTCCGCCGAGCAGCTCCCGTTCGGCGCCTCTCCCCCCTTCAAGATCGAGCCGACGAGGCAGGCGGGGTAAGAGCCGCCGCCCCACGACTCCGGCAGCTCGATCATTTTCGGGCTCGCGAAGACCTTGTCCGTCACGTCGAGGTAGCCGTTGGCGATGTCGTAGATCGGCGCGTCGTCGGAGTTCGGGTCGCTCACATGCAAACCGAGCGACTCGTAGCTGTAGCCGCCGATGAAGCCGAGGAACGCCAACGTGTCGAAGTCGTAGGCCGCGTTCATCAGGTTCTTCGACCAGTCGACGCGGACGTATTCACGGTCTTGCCACGGGCGATCCGTCGAGTTCTCCTCGATGACGTTCGCCTCTTCGCCGGTCTGCGGGTTGTACGAGCGGCGAATGTCGAAATGACCGAGGACGCGGAACGCGTAGGCGACCTGTCCTTCGAGGCTCTTTTCGCCGGTACCGACGCCTTTTCCGTCCGTCCCGGGGAGCCTCTCGTAGGCGACGCGCCCCACGAGCGTATCGCCCTGATTCCCCGTGATTTCCCACTTGATGCGCGTGACTTTGTTGAGGGTATTCGTGGCGGCAAGGGCCTGGGTGACGCCGTAGGGGACGTCGATGACCATCGAGCGCGCGTAGAATTCGGGGTTGTCCGAAGGATCCACGAAGTCCGCACCGAGAAAAAACGACTTCGGGATCGCCGCCGGTTGAATCCGGTTGATCGGGTCGCGCTCCGCCGCGCATCCCATCTGACCCACGGACATCCAAGAAACGATCGCACCCATGACGGTCGACCCGAGTCGACGCATCCACCTTCGTTGCATCCGATCCTCCAAGATTTCGCCCAGACGCCCGGACGACGCACCTCTCCCGGGCCGCCTCGCAGGAGCGAGCCGAGCGAGCCGCGGGCGCGTCGCCTTCAGGACTTCGCTACGGCCCTATGCAGGATGGAGGCCAATACGATTCTTTTGGGTATTCCGTGTTCGTCTTCGTCGTCTTCGCGCTCGCGTTAGGCCATTGACTTGGCGGGTGCGATCGCGAGGCGATACGAAACGCACGGCACGGCTTCATCACGTCGATTTGACGTCAAATGCTCCTGACGTAGAGGCATCCTCGTCGACCGCTCGCTTTCCCATGTAGGCCGCGTGACCACCGCCTTGGGAGTGTCTCGACGCGAGGACGCTCGAAAAAAAAATCGTCCGCCGATGTCACGGGCGGCGCGGCTGCATCGTCATGAGGGCATGGTTCGTCTTTTCCCCGTACTGCTCGCCCTGGGGCTCGTCGTGAACGGAACGTGGATGTTCCTGTCCCCCGACACCTGGTACGCCACCGTTCCCGGCGTGGTCGACACCGGGCCGTTGAATCCACACTTCGTTCGCGACATCGGCGGCGCCTACCTCGCCTCCGGCGTCGCCTTCGCCTGGTTCGCGTTCGCGCGCCCTCTCGCACGACCGGCGGCGCTGGTCGGGGCCACGTTCCTGATCCTCCACGCGATCGTCCATCTTTGGGACGTGATCGCGGGGCGCGAAAGCGTGCACCACGCGGCGACCGATCTTCCGACCATTCTGCTTCCGGCGCTCCTCTCGTTGTGGCTCGTTCGAATGGCGGCGCCGTCCGTCGTCGGGGAGCATCGGCCGCCGCCGACGACGCGCTCCGACCATCGAAAGCCACGAGGCTCGTCGCCCGGCTCGCCGCGCCGGCCATCGCGACCTACGAACGCGACTTCGGCTACGACAATGACCTACATGCGCGAGATCGCGCGCATCAGCGGGAGCGGCATCCTCCGCTTCGGCCTCTTCTCGACGTTCGTCATGCACCGCGAGGACACACCGGCGGACGCATGGTTCGCCGCGAAGATCACCGCCGTGATCCGCGAAGATTGCGGGCCGTGCACGCAGCTCGGCGTCCGCATGGCCGAACGCGAGGGCGTCGATGCCAAGGTCTTGCGCGCCATCGTCGAAGGGGACGAACGGGCCATGTCCGAGGGCGCGGCGCTCGCCTTTGCGTTCACCAATGCCGTGCTCGACCGCGATCTCGAGGCATCCGAGCGGCTCCGCCGCGAAATCGTCGACCGTTGGGGCGAGCGGGCGCTGGTGACGCTCGCGTTCGCCATTTCGTCGGTGCGCGTCTTCCCCACCGTCAAGTACGCTCTGGGGCACGCCCGGGCATGCTCGCGCGTTTCCATCGATGGCCAGATGATCCCCGTACGGGCGACGGCGCACCTCACGAGTGTTTCCTCATGAGCGACCACGACGAAGAACGACGGTACCTCGTCGGCCTCGCTTACCGCATGCTCGGATCGGTGGCCGACGCCGAAGACGTCGTCCAAGAAGCGCGCGTGCGCTGGCACCAGCACCCGAACCCGGCGGAGGTGAAGAGTCCGCGCGCGTGGCTCACGCAGGTCACGGTGCGCCTCTGCATCGATCGATCGAAGTCGGCGCGCGCGCGGCGGGAGCGCTACGTCGGACCGTGGTTGCCGGAGCCGGTGCTCGACACCTCCGAATTCCAACCCCGCCCGGACACGCTCTCGGAGCTCGCCTCCGATCTCTCCGTCGCGCTCTTGCTCGCCCTCGAGCGGCTCTCCCCGCTCGAACGCGCCGCGTTCATCCTTCACGACGTCTTCGACGCGGACTGGGACGACGTCGCCGAGGCGCTCGGCCGGAGCCCCGAGGCATGCCGACAGCTCGCCTCACGCGCCAGGACGCGCGTGCGCGACGAGCGGCCTCGCTACAGCGCCTCGCCCGAGGCCCGCGATCGTGTGCTCGCGGCGTTCGCCTTCGCGGCCTCGACCGGCGATCTCTCGACGTTGACGCAGCTCTTGTCGGAAGACGCCGTCTTCCTCTCCGACGGCGGCGGTGTGGCCAAAGCCGCACTCAATCCCGTGGTCGGCCGCGACCGCGTCGCGCGGCTGGTCATCGGCCTCTATGGAAAGATCGACACCACCTTCGGGTCGTTCTCCGTCACGCCCGCCTGGATCAACGGCCTCGGCGGATTTCTCTTCCGAGCCGACGGCGCCGCGCAAACGATGGCGTTCGACATCGACGAAGCCGGGTCGATCCGCGCGATTTATTACGTGCTGAACCCGGAGAAATTGCGTCATCTGCGGAGCGACGCGTAACGCGCCACGAAGCACGAGGCCGCCCCGAGCGGACGTCACGGCGTTCGGGAGATCGTCGTCGCGCGTCCGACGCGGCGTTCCACCAACCGGACGAGATCGCCTTGGGCGAGCTGCATGTCGAGCACGTGCAGGCCGAGCCGCAGGGTCCGAAAACGGCGATCGTGGAGATCGATCGGCGCTTCGGCGTCGACGGCCCCCACCTCCAAGTAGCGATACCCATGCGTGCCGTCCACGCAGCGCGCGGTGTAGCGCGAATCGAGCTCGACGAACGGCGTGCGCACGCTGGCCGTGCCGCGGAGTGGAACGCCGAAGACGCCTCGGACGGGGAAGATCGCGCGCGACAAAGATCCGGGAGCACCCCACTCCGCGTCCGGGACGTCGAGCGTCGCGGGGTTCACGCACGCCGTCTCGCGGCCGGGAGGCGAGGCGAATCGGCCTCCCGCCACGGCCTCCCCGGCGGCGTGGGTGCGGTAGGCGACGACGCAGCCCGTCTCGAGCGGCCGCGAACAGATCGGGATCGTGTCGAACGTCCCTCCCGTCGCGTGCCCCGTGGCGACGTCGACCTCGCCGCCGATCGCCAAGGCCAACACCAAGCGGGCCCGCATCGCCGCGTCGTACTCGAAGAAGCGACGCAGGAGTCGCACGACCATCTCCGCCCCTTGCGAGTGCCCCACGAGAACGACGCGTCGTCCCGCCGGCACCCGAGCGAGGTACTCGGCGAAGGCGCGCTCGACATCTCCATAGGCGCGGGCGAGGCCCTTTTCGAGCTCGTCTTTCGGCTGGAGCCACGTACCGAGCGTGACTTGCCGGTAGAGGGGCACCCACAGCGCGCACGTGGCCCCGAAATGCCCGACCTGCGCCAACGTGACGGGCAGGACGTTGCGGCGATCGTCGAGCGCTTCGTGATTGCCGGGCACGAGCTCCATGTCGACGGTCGGATACAGGTAAAAACAATCGACGTCGGGGAGGGCTGCGGGCACGTACGGTCGCACCTCGCGCGTGCGGAGCTCGGTCGACGTCCGATCCGCTCCCTCGCAGGCGTCTCCCGGCATCCCCGGGCGGCACAACCACGTGACTGGCGGCGTGGTGGAGATCGTCGCCTCGCGCGCCGATCGCCCCGCGCATGCATTCAGCGCGAAGAGAGCCCCGACGAGCCCCACGCGGCTCCTGCCTTGACGCTCCCATCGACGGATCATGCGGCAAGGACATAGCAGGGCGGCGAAGCGAACGGCGCACCGTGACCGCCGCCGTGAGCTCCCCCGGTCCTGCGCACGGGTCGCGACGTCGTCACCGCCTCGACTTCGGCGGCCCCGACTGCTAGCGGACCCTCCGGTACCGGAGTCGGAGGGAGAACCCACGTGTCCTCATTGAAAGCTCGATTGGCGCAGATCCCCGAGGGCGCCGGGGTGCTCTTCTTCATCCAGGTCTTCGCGACCCTCGGCTACGCGGTGCTCTACTCGACGCTCGTCCTCTACGCGACGCAGCACCTGCACTTCACCGCCAAAGACGCGACCACGATCATGGGCGTGTTCGGCGCGTTCAACTACGGGCTGCACCTGTTCGGCGGCTACCTGGGCGGACGCTTCCTGAGCAACCGGAACCTGTTCGTCGGCGGCATGTTCTTGCAGGTCCTCGGCTGCGGCTGCATCGCGGGGGGAACGGTCGCGCTGCTCTACCTCGGGCTCGCGCTGTTTTTGACGGGCAGCGGGCTCAACGTCACGTGCATCAACATGATGCTCACGCAGCGGTTCAAGCCGGACGACGTCCGCCGCGAGGGCGCGTTCCTCTGGAACTACGCCGGCATGAACGTCGGCTTCTTCATCGGCTTCACGGCCGCCGGCCACTACCAGCAGACGAAGGACTACTCGGGGCTGTTCATCTTCGCGACGATCGGCAACGTCTTGGCGATCGTCATCGCCGCCGCCTATTGGAAGATGCTGGCCGATCGCGACACGCCGCTCGCGGAGGTCGACCGCCGCACGTTCCGGAGCCGCTTCGCGATCGGTCTGGCGATCTTGTTCGGCCTCGTCCCCGTCGTCTGGTTCCTCTTGCAGCATCCGCACGACACCGGGGCGCTCGTGAAGGTGATCAGCGCGGCCGTCGCGCTCGCGCTGGTCTGGCTCACGCTCAAGCACCGCGACGTGCGCGAGAAGAACAACATGTGGGCCTACCTCGTCCTGACGATCGGCTCGCTCGTGTTCTGGGCGCTCTACCAGATGGCGCCGAGCGGCCTGCAGCTCTTCGCGGTGAACAACGTCGACCGGCGCGTGTGGGGCGTCGAGATCGCGCCGCAGTGGATCCAGAACATCAACACCGTCGTCATCGTCTTCGGCGCGCCGTTGATGTCGTCGCTCTTCACGCGCCTCCGCGCGCGCGGCTTTCAGATCGACGTCCCGAAGCAGTTCGCCGCGTCGTTGATCCTCATCGGGCTCGGCTTCCTCGCCCTCCCCGCCGGCATCGCGTTCGCGGACGACAAGGGCATGTCCGCGTTCTCGTGGCTCTTCGCGAGCTACGTGCTCCAGAGCGTCGGGGAGCTCCTCATCTCGCCGGTCGGCTACGCGATGATCGGCAAGCTCGCGCCGCGCCAATACCAGGGCGTGATGATGGGATCCTGGATGCTGGTGACCGGCCTCGCGTCGATCTTCGCGGGCGACTTCTCGAGCATGGTCCCCGAGCCGAGCGAAGGCAGCGCGGTCACGACCAACCCCGTCTACTCGAAGCTCTTCGTCGAGCTCGGCTGCGGGAGCCTCGTGGTCGGCGTCGTGCTCGTGCTCCTGATCCCGTCCTTGCGCAAGCTGATCACGGACGGCGAGCCGGCCGCTCCCGCGGAGCCGGTCGCTCAGGACGCTGCCGCGGCGTGAACGCCCCGCGGCCGTCTACGTCGACGCGACGAGCAGCTCCTCGGCGCGGTTCGGCGGGCGAAGGCCGTCCGTCCGGTCGGAGAAATAGCGCTGCGCGAGATCGGCGGAGGACACGTGACGGGCATCACGAAAGCCCGCCTCGCGCGCCACGGAGAGCATCTCCGCGGGGGTGAAGAAGCTGAGGAACGGGGTGCCGTTGGCCTTCGCTCCCTCCATCGCGCGTTCGAACCCAGGCTTCACTTCGGGGTCCACGAGATCGATGGGCAGCATGAACGACATGGCGAACGTGGAGCCCGGCGCGAGCGCCGCCACCTGCCGCAACGTGGCCAGGATCGCGTCCTTGGTGAGGTACATGCTCACGCCGGTCGAGGCCACGATCGCGGAGCGCTTCGCGTCGAACCCCGACGCGACCAGCCGATCCCACCACACGTCGCCCGCCTCGAAGTCGACCGGCACGAGGTGCAAGAACGATGGGATGCCGAACCCCGAATCGACGAGGCGCTGGCGCTTCCACGCTTGGGGACCGGGCTGGTCGACCTCGAACACGGCCAGCCGCGACGCGAGCTCCGGCCGACGCTGCGCGAAGGTGTCGAGGCCGGCGCCGAGGACGACGTACTGCCCGACGCCGCGCCCGACCTGCTCCTCGACGAGATCTTCGATGAAGCGGGCGCGCGCCAGAATGGAGGCGCGGAACGGTCGCGTGAACGGGCTCATGTCCGGGCGGCTCTGCCAGCCGTCGGGCGGCGCCACCAACCGGAGCCCCACCTCGTCTTCGAGCACGTGCGGCGGAGGATCCACGAGAACGTGCAACGCCCGCCAAAGGGCCACGCGCGCCGCGGTGTCTTCGACTTCGATCTTCGGCTTTTCGGACACGGTGCTTCCCTCCTATCGCGAGAGTTTGGCCGGCGTCCCTCGCTCGAGGTGGCGTCGGCGCGCTTTTTGATCGCCTAACCCCATGGAATGACGGAAACATTCCGTATTCGACAAAAAATCGGCGTGGGCATGTCGAAATCGGCGCGGCGGCTCCGACTCAGGGGTGAAGCCAGGACGAAGCCGAAGGCCGCGTTCGACGGCGCGTGAAGCGACGCTCAGGCGATCGAAACCATCTCGAAGATAGAACGACGACGAACTCGAAGGGAGAACGACGATGAAATTCATGTTGATGATGCACGCACCCCGCGGCGACGGCGACTACCAGATCAACCAGTGGAAGCCGGAGGAGCTCCACGCCCACATCCGGTTCATGAAGGACCTCAACAAGGATCTCCGCGAAGCGGGGGAGCTCGTCGCCGCGGAGGGCCTCGCGCCGCCGGGGCAGGCGCGCATCGTCCGCACGAAGGGCGAAGGAGCCCCCGAGGTGACGGACGGCCCGTTCGCCGAAGCCAAGGAGTTCCTCGTGGGTTACTGGATCGTCGACGTCGAGGACGCCGAGCGCGCGTACGCCATCGCGGGCAAGGCGTCGACCGCGCCGGGCCCCGGTGGAAAGCCGCTCGGCATCAAGATCGAAGTGCGTCAGGTGATGGGCGCGCCGCCCGATTCGCCGTAGGCGGACGCTGGATCGACGATCCACGACGACGACCGACGATGCCCCCCGACGACCTCGCGACGACGAACCCTCGATGAAGACGACCGCCGAGCACCTGCTCCGTGAGCTCGCACCTTCGGTGCTCGGCGCCGTCGTCCGTCGTTGTGGGGATTTCGGGATCGCGGAGGACGCCGTGCAAGAAGCGCTGACCGCGGCGGCGTTCGAGTGGCCGCGCAGCGGCGTGCCCGAGAATCCGCGCGCGTGGCTCGTCCAGGTCGCGGCGCGAAGGCTCACCGATCAGATCCGCTCGGAGTCCGCGCGACGCCGGCGCGAAACGAAGCTCGTCCTCGAAACGCCACCGGAAGAGACCTTGGTCCCCCCGCCCGACGAAGCGCACGAAGAACGGGACGACACGCTCGTCCTCCTCTTCATGTGTTGCCATCCGGCGCTCACGCGGCCGTCGGCCATCGCGCTGACGCTGCGCGCGGTCGGGGGGCTCACCACGGCGGAGATCGCGAGCGCTTTCCTCGTGCCCGAGGCGACGATGGCGCAGCGGATCAGCCGCGCGAAGCAGAGCATCAAGAGCTCCGGCGTGGGGTTCGCGATGCCCCCGGCGGGGGAGCGCGAGGCGAACCTCGGCACCGTCCTGCACGTCCTCTACCTGATCTTCAACGAGGGCTACTCCGCGAGCTCCGGGACGGCGCACCAACGCGTGGATCTCGCGCGCGAGGCGATCCGGCTCGCACGCGCGGCGCACGCGCTCCTGCCGGAC
Source organism: Labilithrix sp. (assembly GCA_044226145.1). Lineage (GTDB taxonomy): Bacteria > Myxococcota_A > Polyangia > Polyangiales > Polyangiaceae > Labilithrix. The sequence goes on from JBGAHN010000053.1 coordinate 29,945, forward strand.
GACGGCGAAGTGAGCGGCCTGCTCGCGCTCATGCTCCTCACCGACGCGCGGCGCGACGCGCGCACGGGTCCGAACGGCGAAATCGTCCCGCTCGACGAGCAGGATCGATCCCTCTGGGACGAGACGGCGATCGCGGAGGGCACGCGGCTCGTGACCGACGCGTGGAAAGGAGGCGCGGTCGGCTCGTACCTCCTGCAGGCCGCCATCGCGGCCGTGCACGACGAAGCCGCGCGCGCCGAAGACACGGATTGGCCTCAAATCGCCGCGCTCTACGGCGTGCTGATGCGCCTGTCCGACAACCCGATGATCGCGCTGAACCACGCGGTGGCCGTGGCGATGGTGCGCGGACCGGCCGAGGGGCTCGTGCTCCTCGAGAAGCTCGATCGCGATCCACGCATCAACGCTCACCACCGCCTCGACGCCGTGCGCGCGCACCTCCTCGAACGCGGGGGTGACGTCGCCGCGGCCCTCTCCCACTACCAGGCCGCGGCGGACAAGACGGCGAGCATCCCGGAGCGCGACTACCTGCTCTCGAAGATCGGACGCCTGCGCGCGAACGGAGGATCGCTCACTCGCAGGTGAGTCCCGTGAAGGCGGCCGGTTGCGTGTCACCGTTGTGGACGGTGCCCACGGCTCCCGGTGCGCCCGCGAAGCTCTGGGTCGTCGCCGGCGCGGCTCCGCCCGCACCAGCGGCCGCCGTCACGGTCCCGCTGAACGTGCTCGCGACCGCGAAGATCTTCGCGCGACCACCACCGCCGCCGCCACCGCCCCAGCCCCATGTGCTGCTGTTGATGTCACCGAGCGCCTGTCCGCCCGCGCCGCCGTTGGCGTGGAGCGCGCCGGCTCCCTGAAGCGACTTGGTCGACACGAGGATCGTGCCGCCCGAACCCGCGCCACCGCCGGGACGGTAGCCGCACGTGTCGTTCGGCGGCGCCGGAGACTCGCCGTCGGCCGAGATCTCTCCGTCGATTCGAACCGCGTCTCCGACGAGCGCGATGCTTCCACCACCGCGACCGCCGTGACCACCGCTGTTCGTGCATCCGGAGCTGTTGCCGCCCGCGCCTCCTCCCGATCCCACCGCGACGTCGTCGCCGTCGGCGGTGCCATAGGCTACGCCGATCGCGCCTCGGCAATGCGCGACCGCGGGTTGATCGCAGACGTCGCAATCGTTGCCGTCGGCCCACGTGTTCGTGGCCTGACCGCCGAGCCCACCGTAAGACGCACCCGTTCCGCCCTGGCCGACCGCGCTGCCCGGACCTCCGCCACAGCTGCGCCCGTCACCCGCGCCGCCGAAGCCGCCCTTCCCATCCGTTCCGCTCGGAGCGCCGCCGAGCGAGCCCGCGGCGTTCGCCGTGATCGCGCCGCCTGCCGCGACGAGCACCTTCGGGGCCTTCAACACGAGCGCGCCGGTCGCCGCCGCATCGACCGAGACCGTCCCCGCGACGTAGATTTGGTCCGAGTAGCACTTCGACCCGGAGAGGGTCAGCGAGCTGCCCGCGGGCACGAAGAGGAGCTTCGCCGAATCGATCGTCTCGGCGTCGCACAGATCGCCGACGTGATCGCCGTCGGTGTCCGACTGATCGGGGTTCGCGACCGCCGCGCAGTTGTCGCACGCATTTCCGACGCCGTCGCTGTCATCGTCTTGCTGATCGGGGTTCGCGACGAGCGCGCAGTTGTCCGTCGCGTCGAGCACGCCGTCGCCGTCGTCGTCGTCGTCGCAGGCGTCGCCCTTGCCGTCGGTATCGGTGTCGATTTGATCGGCGTTCGCGACCAGCGGGCAGTTGTCCGTCGCGTCGAGCACGCCGTCGCCGTCGTCGTCGTCCTGGCAGGCGTCGCCCTTCCCGTTGCCGTCGGTGTCGACTTGATCGGCGTTCGCCACCAACGGGCAATTGTCCGTCGCGTCGGGCTTGCCGTCGCCATCGCGATCGTCGTCGCAAAGATCGCCTTTCCCATCCTTGTCGAGGTCGGCTTGGTCGGCGTTCGCGATCGCGGGGCAGTTGTCTTGGTCGTCCGGCTTGCCATCACCGTCTTGGTCGGGCGGCGGCCCCGAATCCTTGTCGCCGGCGCCCGAATCCTTGTCGCCGGAGCCCGAGTCGAGCGAATCGGTGGAGCCTCCGTCGGGCGAGCCGCTGTCGGCGGCCATGTTCGTCGCGTCGCCCGAAGAGTCGGACGAGGCGCTGCAAGCGGCGACGAGCACGAGCAACGTGGCGGTGGCGAAGACGTTCGAATGACGCATGAGGGATGGCTCCTGTGTTCGTGCGAGACACGGAAATAGGGTGAGGTTTCCACGTTACACTTTTCGTCGTCTCGTCGAAGCAGTTCTTCGAACACGGCATCGCTTTGCATCACGCGCGCGATCGCCCACGTGCGGTGCTCGCGCGCGGTGCAAGGCGATGGCGGCGCAGGTGAACGCGGAACCGAGCGGGAGCGACATGTGCGCGCCGGCTCTGCACGTCCGACCGTCTCGTTCAGTCGCTCTTCTTCGTTCGCGGGGCTCGCTTCTGCGGACGTGACGACGGGCTTCGCGCGATCTTCGCGCGGGGGTGTTCTCCGTGCGGGGCGCGTTCTCCGTGCGAGCGTCGTCGTCGGGACGCGCACGGAACCACGCGGCGATCCCTTCCATGTGAGGTTCGAAGTCGCCCGGGACCGAGACGCTGAGCGCGCCCGCCCGCTCACCCAATCCCCAAACGCAAGAACGTCCGCGCGGAGTGTACGAATCCTCCCGTAACGCACGCGACGCTCCCGCCTCGATCGTCCTTCGCACCACGTCGTGAATCCATGCCGAAGAAGCGACGTCACGCCGGCTTGTCGCGCGACGTTTCTTCGGCGCGTTGCATTTCCCTACGACGCGTCCGAGGCGCGGTCTTGCGAGGCTTCGTTCCATGCACGAATCTCCGAGAGATCGAGCGCGGAATACGGACCTCGAGAGGTAGTTGCGTTTTGCACATATCCCTCTTCGAATACGTCCCGCCAAATCAACATTCGTCTCCCTTGAGTTACGAGCATGCGCGGACGGGTCTTGGTGCTTGCTCGTGCGCGGGCGTGCGTGCACGGTTCCATCGAGGTCCATCGAGGCCAGAAAGGACGACTTGCATGCGCACGCTCATTTCGAGCACGAGGACCTTGCCGTCGATCGGTCGCCTTCCGCGATTCGGTGGTGCCGTCATCCTGACGGCGGCGACCCTCTCCTTGGGGCTCGTCGGCTGAGAATTGTAAGAGACGTCGAACGCGGATATAGGGCGCTGGGCGGCGATCGACGAGTTGACG
>JBGAHN010000261.1:0-4767 GCA_044226145.1 Labilithrix sp.
TCCCCCCTAACGCCGAGGCCCCAGGCGCCGGTCATTCGCGGCAACGTTCTCCAGCGGACCGAAGCTTTCGGCGAGCCGCCCGCCACCGAGAGCGGCCGCCCCCTCGCGTCGCCGTACGTCCGCAAGCAGGCGCGCGAGCGAGGCATCGACCTGACGGGCAAGAAGGGCTCGGGCGAACACGGTCGCATCGAGCTCTCCGATCTCGACGCGCTCGGCCAAGGCGCGGCGGGGCAAGCGACGTCCGGCGCGCTCGCGCGTCCTTCCCAGACCGCGATCGCCGGGCCCGCCCTCGCGCCGCCCGAGGTGCGCCCGCTCTCGCCGATGCGCAAGGCCATCGCGCGCCGCCTCGTGCAGTCGAAGCAGACGGTGCCGCACTTCTACCTCACGATCGACGTCGACGCCGAGCCGCTCGTCGCGCTCCGTGAACGCATCAACGCCGATCTCGCCGAAGGCGCGGCCGAGGGCGCGAGGCCGCCGAAGGTGAGCTTCAACGATCTCGTCATCAAAGGCGTCGCCGCGGCGCTCGCGCGCGTGCCCGAGTGCAACGCGCAATACACCGACGAGGCGATCCTCGTGCACAAGCGCATCGACGTGTCCGTCGCGGTCGCGATCCCGGACGGCCTCGTCACGCCGGTCGTCCGCAACGCCGATCAGAAGAGCGTCGTCGCCATCGCGAACGAGGTGCGCGAATTGGCCGCGCGCGCGCGCCAGAAGAAGCTCAAGCCCGAGGAGATGAGCGACGGGACGTTCTCCGTCTCGAACCTCGGGATGTTCGGCATCGACGCGTTCTCGGCCGTCATCAACCCGCCGGAGGGGGCGATCTTGGCCGTCGGGCAGGTGCGCGACGAGCCGGTGATCAAGGACGGCGCCGTCGTACCCGGCAAGAAGCTCGCGATGACGCTCTCGTGCGATCACCGCGTCGTCGACGGCGCCGTGGGAGCGGCCTTCCTCGCCGAGCTTCGGTCGCTGCTCGAGCGGCCGATGCGCATCCTGACGGGCTAGAACATGTCCGTGAACGCCTCGGTCTTCGGCCTGGCGAGCGCCGTCGTCTTGTTCGCGGGCCCCTTGTCCGGCCTCGAAGATGCCCGAAGACCGGCGTCCCCGTCGCGCATGTGGGACGGGCTCGGCCCTTCGCGGGCGAGCGCTCCGGCCTCCGCGGTCGTCGTGCTTCATTCGCCGCCGACCGGACGCGTCCGGATCCCGGGCGCGTCGTTCGTCATGGGATCGACGCCGGAGGAGATGGCCGCGGCGCTCCGCATGTGCGCGAAGGAGACCTACGGCGACGTGTGCACGGAGAGCTACCGCACGTGGTACCCCGCGCCGATCGTTCGTGCGGAGGGGCACGCGCACGAGGTCGTCGTCTCGACCTTCGAGCTCGATCGCACCGAGGTCTCGGTCGGCGCGTACGCCGCGTGCGTGGCTCGAGGCTCGTGCGCGCCGCCGTCGTTTCCCTCCGGCGATCCGCGCTACGACGCGCCCGACTACCCCGTGACGCACGTGCGCTGGGTGGACGCGCGCGACTACTGCCAATGGGCGGGCGGGCGCCTCCCGACGGAAGCGGAGTGGGAGCTCGCCGCGAAGGGCCGCGAAGGGAGGACCTTTCCGTGGGGCAACCTCTTCAACGGCCACATCGCCAACCACGGCGCCTTCGCCAACGATCCGACGGACGGCAGCGACGGCTTCGTCGGCCTCGCGCCCATCGGCAGCTTCCCGGACGGCAAGACGCCCTCGGGCCTCCTCGACATGGCCGGCAACGTCGCCGAGTGGGTCGAGGACTTCTACGATCGCGACGAAGAGGGCTTCGGTTATCCGCGCGGCAAGCAGGTCGATCCGAAGGGGCCGCCGTTCGGTCCGTACGGGCACGTCCTCCGCGGAGGCTCTTACCGCGACGCCCCGTTCCTCTTGCGGACCACGGCGCGGCGCGCGTCGACGGAGGCCACGCGCGAGATCGGCTTCCGCTGCGCCTATTCCATCGCGCCGACGACGGCCTCCCCGCGAGCGACGGGGACCACAAACGACGTGGCGAAGCCGTAGCCGTTGCCCTACCTTCGGACGATGCGCATCGCGCACTTCTCCGATCTCCACGTCCTGGCGCTCGACGGCGTCGAGGGCCATCGTTTCCTCAACAAACGCTTCACCGGTTGGGTGAACCTCAAGGTCAAGCGCAGCCACAAGCACAGGCCGGGACACGTCCGCGCCGTCACCCGCGAGATCGCGCGCGCGAACGTCGACCACGCGATCATCACCGGCGATCTCACGAACCTCGCGCTCGAGACGGAGTTCGAAGCCGTCCGCGCGTTGCTCGAAGAAGAGCTCGGGCTCGACGCGTCGAAGATCTCGATCGTGCCCGGCAACCACGATTTGTACACGCGCGGCGCGCTCCGCTCGCGGCGCTTCACGTCGTACTTCGAGCCGTTCGTCACGAGCGATCTCTCCGAGCTCGCGGCCGATCTGCCGCTCGGTCCCTTCCCCTTCGTCAAGCTCCGCGGCGAGCTCGCCATCGTCGGCCTGTCGAGCGCGGTCCCGCGTCCGCCGCTCGTCGCGTCGGGCGAGCTCGGCAAGGCGCAGCTCGCGGCGCTCGCGCGCATCCTCGCCCACGACGAGGTCAAGAAGCGCACGCCCGTCATCGCGCTCCACCACCCGGTGCACAACCCGCCGTCGTCGATCAAGACTGCGGTCGAAGGCCTGTGGGACGCGCGGGCCCTCGTGGAGACGCTGGCGCCCGTGAAGCACGGGCTCCTCTTGCACGGCCACCTCCACGTCCGGCGACAACAGGCGCTCGCGACGGCGTCGGGCGAAATGATCTCCGTGGGCGCGACGAGCGCCTCGCTGCATCACGACGAAGAAGCGCGGATGGCGGGCTTCAACCTCTACACGTTCGACCCAGAAGGCAAGCTCGCGAGCATCGAGGCGCGCGTCTACGAGCCGGACACGGAGTCCTTCCGCGTCGGTGCCGTGCCCGCCGTGGCGTGACGTCTCCGCGACGGTGGAGCGATCCGCGACGGCGGAACGACCGGGGAGGCAGCCGCCGCTGCGCACCACAAAATGAATCGCGCGCCTGCTTCTGCGAAGAAGAGGCGCGCGAAGAATCGACGTGCAAACGCGATCAGGCGCTGGCGGCCTCGCCCTGGCGGATCACGTTGACGGCCTGGAGGCCCTTCGGCCCCTCCTTGATCTCGAACTCGACGGTCTCGTCTTCGAAGAGACGACGGCGTCCGTCACCGGAGATTTGCGAGTAATGCACGAAGACGTCCGGCCCGGTGTCCTGCTTGATGAAGCCCCAGCCCTTTTCGTCGTTGAACCACTTCACCTTGCCCAATGCCATCGGGATGCCTCCACTTCCTGCAAACTGCAAACGCCTCGGCGTTTGGTCACGCCGGCGCACGCGGAGATCACGATGACGGAACGTGCGCGGGTGAGTCTTTTCTGCCGAGCTCGCGGTACGGTACGAGAGGTGGCCTCTGAACGTCAACTTGGATCCGGGGTGCGCGGAGGGCGACGAAGACGGCTTTTTTTCGTCCCAAACCGTGCCTCCGATTCCGGACGGAGCGACGGACGCTCGCGTAAGTACTTGTAAAGTCTCACTACCGCAGAGGACATCCGACGCCCCCTCCGCGGGGGTCGAGGGCTTTCCCCCTCAGAAGGGGTGCGCTGGCTGGGATTCCTTTTCGAGGGCGTCGAGCTCCTCGAGGTTCGCCTTCACCCGCGGATCGGTGGCGTCGAGCTTCTTCGCGATTTCGAGCGCCTTTCGAGCGTCTGCGCGCGTCGCGGGATCCTGCGCGAGCGCGGTGGCGAGGTTCACCCACGCGCTCACGAGCTTCGGATCGAGCGACGTCGCTTTCTTGTATTCTGCAATGGCCTCGTCACGCCGGCCGGCGCGCTGGAGCGCGTAACCGAGGTTCGATCGGAACGTCGCGCGGGATTCGTCGAGTGCGATCGCGCGACGCAGCTCCACGACGGCGCCGTTCACGTCGTTGCGCGCCAAGAGCGCCGTCCCGAGATCGGAGTGCGGCTGCGGCTCGTCGGGCTGGAGCTTCACGGCGATGCGGTACTCGCCGATGGCTTCGTCGACCTTGCCGTTCATGAACAAGACCGTGCCCAAGTTGCCACGGCGCGCGCCGCTGCCCGGATCGAGATCGCGGGCGCGCGTGACTTCGACGAGGGCCTCTTCGCGTTTGCCGAGCGCGAGGAGCGCGACCCCGAGGGCCGAGTGGGCTTCGGGATCGGCGGGGAGGAGCTCGATCCCTTTGCGAAGCTCGCTCTCCGCGCCCGCCGCGTCCCCGAGCAAGAGCCGCGTCCGCCCGAGCTCCACGTGCGCGGGCCCGAACGTCGGCTCGAGACCGACCGCGCGACGCAGGTCGCCCTCGATGGCCGCGATCTTCGGGTTTTTCGGGGCGGACGCGAACCCGAAATTGCCCGCGGTCACCTCGCGCACACGCACGCGCGCGACGCCGACGATGGGCGCGGCTCGCTTCGGCGCGGCCTTCTTCGCTTCGTCGTAGGCTTTGCCCGCTGCCTTGACGTCGTCGCGCGCGAACGCTTCGTCGCCGGCCTGGAGGAGCGCGTCGAGCTTCGGATCTCCCGTCGTCGCGAGGGGGATCTCCGTCGGCTTGGGCGGCGGCAGCGGGGGCCCGGCTTCGTTGCTGGCGGGCGCTTCGTCGCCAGGCCGCAGCATCGCGTCGAACTTCGGATCGCACGATCTCGCGAGGACGCCCTCCGTCGGTTCGAGCGGAGGCGACGGGCACTTGGTTTCGTTCGTCGACGTCG
>JBGAHN010000262.1:0-4749 GCA_044226145.1 Labilithrix sp.
ACGAAGGACGAGCGCTACTTGCTCGAACCGCTCCGGTCGTACGTGTTCGCCCGCGCGAACCACGTCGTCGCGCTGATGGACACGAACCTGACCTTGAGCGAGCTCGCGCGCGTCACCGGTTGGGACGCCGCCGCGCCGAACGACACCTGACGGGCATCTGACGGGCGACGCTGCCCGTCGTCACCACGGGCACGCGGCCCGCGTCGTCGACGTCACCACGGGCACGTCGCCAGCGCGAGGACGGCGGCGACGCGCGCCTTGACCGTCTCGAAATCGCGCAAAGCGAGCTGGATTTCGGCCTCGCGGAGCGCCTGCGCGGCGGCGACGAGCTCGAGGCTCGTGCCGCGTCCTTCTTGGAACGACGCGCGCTGGAGTCGATCGGTGTCGGCCGCCAGATCGCGGGCCGATTCGGCGACGCGCCGCCGTTCGTCGGCCACGCCCACGGCGCGTCGGGCGCGCGCCACCTCGATGGTCGCCTGACGGCGCTGCGATTCGACGCGCTCGAAGGCCTGGAGCTCCTGGGCTTCGGTGTCGTGGAGGTTGCCGTAGCGGGCGCCGCCGTCCCAGATGGGGACGTTCAGCACGGCCTGCACGTTCCAAGTCGTGTTCGGCGACAGGCCCGTGTTCATCGTGGTGGTCGCGAGCTGCGACTGGAGGTTCACCGTCGGCGCGAACTGGAATTTGACGTCGTTGACGTTGCGGTGGGCGACCTCGACGCGCTTTTTGAGCGCGGCGACGTCCGGCCGTTCGTCGACGGATCCGGCCTGCTTGCAGATGGTGCGTGCGCCCTCTTCGAGGCCACGAAGATCCACGTCCGGCGTGACACCGACCTGCTCGGGGAGCCCCAACGCGAGGCCGAGCGCCTCGCGGGCTTGCCGGAGCGATTCGTCGCCTTCGACGAGCGTGGCCCGCGCGACCGCGACGTCCTGCCGCGAGCGGACGATGTCGAGCCCCGTGGCGCCGCCGAGGTTCGCCTTGCGCGTCGTCAGATCGAGGCGTTGGAGCGCGTTGCGCAGGCCGATGCGATTGAGCTCGGCGATGCGCTCCGCCGTCACGACGCCCACGATGGCGTTGGCGACGGACTGCGCGATGAGGCGCTTGGTGTCGCTGACGGCGAGCGTCGCCGCGTCTTCGGCGACGTGCGCGGTGCCGATCTGGTTCCAAGCGCGCAGCGCGAGCACGGGCTGCGAGGCGGTGAGCGCGCCGTTGAAGTACTGTTCGAACGGAACGCTCACGGGCTTCGTCGTGGGGATCCCGACGCTGTTGAAGCCAGCGAACTGGGCGCCCGTCTTCGTGATGATGTTGTACGTGTAGGCTCCCGTGCCGTTGATCGACGGCAGCGCCCCCGCGAGCGCGACGCGCGACTGCGCCTCCGCCCGGACGACATCACCCAAGGCGATGCGCAAGTCCGTCGAGCGCGCGCGGACGTGCTGAAGCGCATCTTCCCAGGTCGCGATCTCGGTCTTCGCCCGCGGCACGGGTTCGAGCATGGGATCGTCGACGTTCGGCGGCGCAGGCAGATCCGTGGTCGCCGCCGCCGCAGGGGCGGAGGGCGGCGCGCCGGCGTTTGCCCCTGCCGGGCGAGGCTGCGCGTGGGCAGGGAGCGGAAGGAGCCACGCAAAGACGAGGCCCGTAGCGAAGATCGATCGCAGCATGTCGCTGGCGGCATTATGGTCGAAGCGCGGGCGCTTTCGGGCAAATTGCCGAGAATTCTGCCGCAGAGCGCCGACGGGGCTTACCGCGAACGCGTCGTCGTGTAGCGGACGTCCCCACGGATGAGGTCCAGCTTGGCGCGAAGCTCGGCGAAGCGCCCACGAAGCTCGGCGACCGCCACACGGAAGGGCGCGGCCACCTCCGCTTGCGACAACGGCACTTGGTCGACGTACACGATGGCGTACGCGACGGCGGCCGCGATCCCCGCCGATGCGCGGGCTCGATCCCCGGAATCGACGCCACCAGAATCGACGCCGGAGGCGGGCGCGGCTCGATCCGTGGAGGGAGTGGTCACCTCGGGCCGCGGAAGCGACGCCGCCGCCCGATCCACGCGCGCGACGTCGCGGGCGAGCGCGAAGGCCCTCTCGCGCTGGCGCTCGTCGAGCGGGAGGCGGGCGAGCCCTTGTTCCAGGATCCGCGTGACGTGACGATCCGCCGCGCGCGGGCGCTTGGGCTTCGCGGGCGCGGCGTCCGTCCGTGTCCGCCGCGACGGGGCCCCGGCGGCGACCCACCGTTTCAAGGCGCCGAGCTCGTGGGAGTCGAAGCGCTCGAGCGCGTCGTCGAGGACGCGCTTGGCCTCCGTCATGCGCGTCGCGGCCGCGAGCGCGTGCACGTACGACGCGACGATCTCGGAGTTGTCGGACTTCGCGAGGTACGCCGTTCGAAGCCAGGGGAGGGCACGTTCGGGCTCGCCGAGCGCCACGTCCAGCAGGTGGCCGAGGTTGTGCGCGTACCACGGGTTCGATGGCGCGCACGCCGTCGCCCGTTTGTACGCGGCGACCGCGCTCCGGAAGTGCCCGAGCAGCGTGTGGCTGAAGGCGAGGACGGCCCACGACCGGTCGTCGCCGCCGTCGTGGGCGAGCGCGCGCTTGGCGTAGATCGCCGCGCGCCAGGGATGGCGTTCCACGAGGAGCTCGGCGAGCTTGCGGTGCGCGAAAATCCCCTCTTCGCTCCACGGAGACGCGAGCCGCGAGAGGCGATCGAGACGCGGAAGGACGTCCGCGGGATCGAACGCATGGCGCAACGCCTGCTCGATCTCTCGACGCAACTGGCGCGTCTCGTGGGCGCCAACCGTGCCGCTGTTTCCACCTGTCCCCATGTTCACCGTTCGGATGTCCTTGGGTGTAGCGGGCCGTCTTGCATCGTGCAACGAATCGTCGGCGCTGCGTCGATTTCGGTTGCGCCTCCGGAATTCGTTCAACGAAACGCGAGGATCCGCTGCTGCCCGAGCTCCGACAAGATGCGGAGGGTGTCGAGCTCCGGCATCCCGCTGACGTCGAGGAGCATCTCGACCGTGGAGATCCCGTCGACGAGGGACAAGACGAAGCCCGCGCGGTGGTCGATGGAGAGCCAGCGCAATTCGTCGCGCGACACGATCACGGTCGGCACCCGATCGAGCTGGCCGATGCGGGTAATGTACATGTTCTTGAGGACGCCCCGGCACGTCTCGATCGTCGCGCGGACCTCGGCGTCGGCGGGGCTTTCGGCGAGCAATTCTTCGGCGATGTCGAGCGCGCCCGTGTAGTCCCCGAGCGCGATGCGGTCCTTCATCTCTTGCTTCGGCGTCGGCGGGACGTCGTCGTAACCCGCGCGGACGAGCGAGTCGGTCGACGCGGATCCGCCGTAGCGCCCGCTGACGCGCTCGGCGGCCTCGAAGAGCTCGCGCGGGGGCGGCCCGAGGCCCACCGGGGTGGACCGCGCCGGCACGCGCCGCACGTCGACGCGTGGGTTCGAGGTCGAGGGCGACGGATCGGTGCGTCGCTCGAACGAAGGCGGTCGCTGCGTGCGCCGCTCATTGGTGTTCGCCTCCGTGTCCCGCGGAGGGAGCTCGGACGGAATGCGCGCGTTGGCGAGCGACAAGAGGCCCGACGCCGCGACCGGCGCCGGCGGCGTGAAATCACGGTTCTCGTAGGCGCCCGTGGGCCGCCTCGGCGGGACGGTGGCGCGTCGCGAGGGAGGCTCGTCGTCGTCGAAGTCCAGCGCCGCGAGGGTCTCCTCGGGATCGCTCCGCGTGTCCATCGGCGGACGAATGCCGAGGGGCGTCGGTCTCCCCGGCGGGGGCGGCGCCACCGTCTTCCGCGCGAAGTCCGCGGGATCGAACGGAGGCACCGTCGTCGGTCGCTCCTCGGCGGCCTCCGTCGACGTTCCCTCGGGGGGAGCTCCTTTCTTCCGATCTTCGAACAAGTGGCTCACTTTCGGCGTTCGGACGACGTCGTTGCCGTGGGTTCAGGTCTTGGCGACGACCCCTTTGAACATGCGGTGCGTGCGGACGAGGCCGTCGATCTGCTCCTTCACGGCGGCGGCGTCGCGGCGTTCGAGCGACGTGCGCGCGCGGGCGACGATGGCGCGGGCCTTCTCGATGGCGTCGCGGCCGAAGTCGCTCGACGCGACGATCTGCTGGACCTGCGGGAACAGCTTCTCGATCTCGGCGATGATCTTCTCCGCTTCTTGCTTTGCGGCTTCGAACTCCTCGGACGTCCGGCGGTCGACCAGATCGTCCTTGGCGTTCTCCATCATGGCCTTGATCTCTTCGCGGGTCAGGCCGCTCGTCGCGGTGACCTGGATCGACTGTTCGAGGCCCGTCTCGAGGTCCTTCGCGCGGACCGACACGATGCCGTCGGCGTTGATCTCGAAGGTGACCTCGATCTCGACCGACCCCTTCGGCGCCTTTCGGAGGCCCGTGAGGATGAACTCGCCGAGCAGCTCGTTCTCCTCGGCGCGGTGGCTCTCGCCCTGCATGACGAGGATCTTCACCGCCGTCTGATCGTCGCGGCTCGTCGTGAAGATCTTCGTGCGGTGGGTCGGCACCGTCGTGTTCTGCGGGACGAGCACCTCGAAGTGGCTTCCGAACGTCATGATGCCGAGCGCGTGCGGCGTGACGTCGAGGAGCACCATCTCCTGCTTCTGGTCGACGCGCGCCGAGCCCTGGAGCGCCGCGCCGAGGGCCACGACCACGTCGGGGTGGCCGCCTTTGTTCGGCTCGCGCCGGAAGAACGACTGCACGTCGCGGTGGATCTTCGGCATGCGCGTCATGCC
>JBGAHN010000263.1:0-4749 GCA_044226145.1 Labilithrix sp.
AGGAACCGGTCGACGGCGCCCGGGACTTCGCACGCGCTCGGCTGGAGGAACTTCAACGCGACGCGCTGGCCGAGCTGCCGGTGCCGCGCCGCGACGACGACGCCCATGCCTCCGGCGCCGAGGACGCGTTCGACGTCGTATTTGCCGGCGACGACGCTCCCCGGTTGGAGGGGAGACGCGGGCGGTGTGCTCGACGGGCGGCGCTCGCGGTCCAAGGGCGTCGTCGGCGCCATCGGATCGGCGCCGTGGTCGGGCCCGAGGCCGAGGGGCGTGACGACGTGGCCTTGCGCCGCGCCCGGCGTCGGCGAGCCGATTGGCAAGTCCATCCGCAAATCTCCGACCACCGACGAGCGCGCGAGGACGGAGAGGATGGTTCGGCAGTCGTCGCACGCCGCGAGGTGCTCCTCCGCGTGCGCCCGCGCCGAGGGATGGAGCGCACCCCGACAAAACGCGAGGATCGTTTCTTCGTCGAGGCAGGGCATCGCGGTCGTACCGCATGCAAGGTATAGTGGTCTCGTGGGCGCTACGCGACCGCTTTCCGGTGCTTTTCTGCGTGCTCGCGCCGAGCCGTCGTCCGAAATCGTCGACGAAGATGCCCTCGAGCGCGCCCTCGCGGACGCCGTCGCCCGCGCCCGTGCCGCCTGGCCGGAGCTGCCGCTCGCGGGGGAGCGCTTCGCGGCGTTCCTCGGCGAACGCGTCTCACCCGACGGGATCGAGCTGGCCCCCCTCGAGGATCTTTGGGCGGCCTGCGCGTGCGACGTGCGACTCGACGAGGCCGACACCGGAGCCTCCGCGCGCGCCCGGGCGGTCGCGGCCGTGGAGGCGCGGTATTTCCCGGACGTCGAAGCTGCGCTCCGGAAGATGGGGGCGCACGCCTCGCGCATCGACGAGTTGAAGCAGATGCTTCGCCACCATCTGTTCGTCGGGGATCCGGCGACGGGCACGCCCCCGCGCATCGCGGACTACCGCGGGACCGGGGACTTGCGCGGCTGGCTCCGCGTCACCGCGACGCGCGCGGCGTTGAAGTTGATCCGGCGCGACTCGCGCGACGTCCCGGCCGACGACGTGTTGCTCGAGGCCTCGGCGGCCCAGGACGATCCCGAGCTCTCGTACATGAAGCAGGCCTACCGCGCCGCGTTCAAAGAGGCCTTCCAGGAGGCGCTCGAATCGCTGTCGCCGCGCGAACGCTTGCTCTTGAAGCAGCAGGTCGTCGACGGCCTGAGCATCGACGAGCTCGGCGCCCTCTACCAGGCGCACCGCGCGACGGCGGCGCGCTGGCTGTCGTCGGCCCGCGAGAAGCTCCTCTCGCGGACGAAGCGCATCTTCATGATGCACGCCCGCATTTCGGCCGAAGAATGCGAGAGCATCATGCGGCTCGTCCGAAGCCAGCTCGACGTCTCGATTCATCGCCGTCTGAGCGGCGCGGCGTAGGCGCTCGATTCGGTATCGTCGAGACCGTCAATTCGAACACGTATCTTGGATTCGCTTGGCGGTCCTCAGTGTCGAGAGGACGGTTTCTTCGTTGCAGCTCTCGATGTCGTATTCGTCGGAGGTCTGGCTGCAGCTCCACGAATGGCATTCGCACGCCACGCTGTCCGCATAGAGCTTGAGGCAGCAATGATCGCTCGTGCCATCGGTGGCGTAACAGGACGTGCTCGCGCCGTGCCCACCGAATCCGCACGAACAGCTGACGGTGTTCATCTGGCATCCATAGGTGCCGCAACTGCAGCCGCTGATGCCGAGGACGCACGTCCCTCCGACCGCTTCGACCGAGCAATCGACCCCGGAAGAGGTCGCGGATGCATAGCATCTGCACGACTTCCCATAGTCGCCCAGACTGCATGTATTATGCATTCGACCTTCGGTGGGGAAGCACGATTCGTTGCATTTTTCGGCGACGCATCCTTCGAACGCTCCGAGGGTGCCGGCGCTCGTTCCTTTTCCTCCGTAGGCGCTGTTCGCCATGTAGTAGAGGCAGCCTGGGCCGTCTCCGCTCGTGCACGCGCCCATGAGTTCCGGGAAATCTCCTCCGCTGCTGCTGCACGACGAATCCCCGCAGCAATTCGCGAGCGACGTGTTGCACGAACCGTAGATGCACGTCGCGCATTCGGTCTTTTGGGTGCGAGGCGCCGTGCACGACCAGGAGGGCGGGGGAGCGGACACATGGGCATCGCCGACGCACTCGTCCTTGCACGAGGTGACGACGCACGACGCTACGTCGGTCGCTTTGCCGTACGTCGCGCCGTTCATCGCGCTGGCGCACGCCGTCGTGTCCCCACGACCGCAGGCGTCGAGGCCGTTCAGGACGGCGCTGTCACCGCTCGAATAGCCACGGCACGAAAGGTCGTCGCAGCACGCGTCGACCGACGCTTGGCAAATCGTGCGCAGGCACGAGGCGCACGACGTGCTCCCTTCGAATTGGCAGTGTTCGCCGTGCTCGATCGGCGGCAAGACGAGGATGCAGTTCGTGAGCACGCCGCTCGCGCCGAGCACGAGGGCGAAGGCGAGCGTTGCGCGACCGGTGGCCATGCTCAGAAGCTCCCCGAGAGGCCGATGCCGCCGGCGCCCAACGTCAGGGTCGGGCTCGTGCGCGCCTGCGACGTCGCTTTGTGGGTGGGGACGACGAGGGCCGTGATCGTCGCCGCCGCCGCCACGCCGAGCGCGATCGTGCTGACCCAGGCGTACGTCGTCGCGGTGTCCGCGGAGCCGGCCGCATCGGCGTCGGCGCAATAGCTTCGGTCGGGGAGGCAGCCGCCGCTCTTCGCGCGGAGGTGCGCGATGAGCGCGACGAGGCCGGAGACGGCGGACACACCACCGGCGATGGTCGCCGTGTAGACGGAAGCGACGAACACCGGGTTCGTCTTCTTCGTCGAGAGCGTCGTGAACCCGGGAGGTGGCGAGGTCGGGGAAGCCGTGGGAGGCGTTGGCACCGAAGCCTGGCCCGCGCCGCCAACGCTGCCTGGCCCCTCGGTGCACGCGCCGCCCGGCGCCTTGCAATCGTCGCCTTTTGGGAGCTCCGAGAGCGGCTCGAGCGTGGGCACTTCGACGGTCTTCTTCTCGGACGGGCCGAGCGTCGGCGTGGACGTCCAAGCCGCGTGTCCCGGCGCGATGGCCTGCACCGTGTGGCCTCCCGGGTCGACGGGCATGGCCACGCCCCAGGCTTCGGGGCGGATTTCGAGCCCGTCGAGGCGGATCTCGAGCCCGTCGAGGCCCGCGTTCGGACCGGCGACGACGACGATGCGCGGAACGCGCGGCTCGATCGCCGAAAGGTGTTCACGCGCGAACGCCTCGCGATCGCTCCGGCCGTCTTTGATCGCGCTGGCGAGGGCGTCGGCGTACTCGATCTTCGCGGTGGCGAGCTTGCCTTCCTTCTCGTGGCAGAGCGCGAGGTTGAGGAGCGTGCCGCCACCGGGATCGAGCCGCTGGCTCTCGGCGAATTTCGGGCAGGCCTCGCCGTATTGTTGGCGATCCATCAGCGCGCGCGCCTCTTCGAACAGCGCCTGCGCGAGCTGCTGCTCTTGCTTTCCGGAGGCCTCGGCTCGCCGGGAGATACCCGCGAGCCCCGCGATGGCGAGTATCGCGACGAAGAAGTGGCGTGCCATTGGACCTAGCCTACATGGAGATCGCAGTTGGCGGACCGACCTTGGGCCACCGTTCGCGCCGTCGAGTGAGGTGCGAGCGACGCGGGCTCAAAGGTTCGAGCCTCCGGCTCCGGCGCCGGTGGGGGCCGGCGTCGTCGGCGCGCCACCGCTCGGGAGCGTCCATTGCGTCGTCGCGCCCGGGCGTTCGCTCGGACGCCCGAGGATCAACATCGGGATGCCGACGACCATCGCGCCGAGGCCGACGAGGGCGACGGTTTGTCCCGTGCTCTCGAGCGAGCTCGTTCGACCGTCGGCGGAGCCGGCGATCGCGCCGCCGCCCCAGAGCGCGCCGCCCGTCACGGCCGTGACCATGCCCAGGGTCGTGAGGAGGACGCCTCCGACGCCGATGGCGGACGGCGGATGCCGTTCGCCGATTTCGTGGCGGACCACTTGAACGCGAGGGCCGACGTCGACGTGCGCGATGCTCGCGCGCTCGTCGTCGGTGACGGATTGGAAGAGGAGGGGATGCGAGCCGTACGTCAGATCGACCACGCAAGGGGTCGTGCAGACCGGGCGACTCGCCACCACGGTCGCGCGGACGTTCCCCGCATAGGCGGTGCTCGCGCCCGTGATCTCCACCACGTCGGCTCTCTGCCCGTTGGCGTCGAGGACGACGCGGCCCATGCCCGACGGCGATTCGTCGGTGGGCATGTCGACGTCGGTGGGGAGATCCTTGGACGGCGCCGCCGGTGGCGGAAGCTCGCGAACGCCGCACGCGGCGAGCGCGGGGATCAGGACAAACCACGAGAAAAGCTGCGTACGACCGTGAACCATGGGCTCCTCGAAAAGGCGGATGCGACGTGCATCCGCTTCCCAGGAGCCCTCGGCTTCGCGGGAGTCGCAGAAAAAATGAACTCAGCGCTGGAGCGTCGCCATCCCCGTGGCGGCGTACCGCTCCCCGGCCGCCGCGCCGGGCGGGAAGACCGCGTCGAGCTTCTTCAGATCTTCCGCGGAAAGTCGGACGTCGACCGCCGCGCAGTTTTGCTCGAGGTACTTGCGCCGCTTCGTCCCCGGGATCGGCACCACGAACGGCGCACGCGCGAGGAGCCACGCGATCGCGAGCTGCGCGGGCAAGGCGTTCTTCTCCTTCGCCATCGCCTCGAGCACA
>JBGAHN010000264.1:0-4718 GCA_044226145.1 Labilithrix sp.
GGGCGGGCTCGGCGTCTTGCATGGGACCGGGATAGTGGACCGCACGCACGTGGCGTCGCAAGCGCCAGCACGAAACACCCTCGCCGACGCCGTGGCGTGGAAGCCGCGGAAGTCGCGGAAGCCGTGGAAGCCGCGGAAGCCGCGGGAGGAAGTCCGGGGCTCCCGTCATTCGTTCGAGCGACGTCGTTGGCGACTTGCCGCTTGCCGACTTCGGTCTACATTGCGACACCCTGGCGCAGCTCATGCGTTCATGAGCCGCATCCGGGAGCGCCGTGGGACGGCGTGTTTCGTCGATTTTCCCTACTCGGCGGTGAGTCATGCGAGCGGTCGCAAAGTCGGTGCGTGTCGTTTCGATCGGTGCGCTCGGGGTCCTTTTCGCGTGCTCGGGCATGGCGAGCTCGTCGGTCGAGGGCGACCAGAAGGTCGCGACGACGCGGGACGCGCTCCAAGCGGCGAACCTGATCGGGACGAGCCTCCCCGCCAAGACGCTGGCGTTGACGTTCGACGACGGACCGGGCGCGCGGACGACCGAGCTCTCGGCGTACCTCAAGTCGGAGAACATTCGCGCGGCGTTCTTCGTCAACGGCGCGCACATCGCGGCCACGAACTTGCCGAACCCGAACGGGATCGCGCTCGTGCAAGACGCCGACGACGTCCTCGCGCAGCTCATCGCCGACGGTCACCTCGTCGCGAACCACACGGAGACGCACCGCGATCTCGTCACCGAGGTCCTGCCGAGCGGTGCGGGGCAGCTCCTCGAAGAGCTCGCCCAGACCGATGCGCAGATCGCCGGCTACGTGCCGTCGAACCACTTCCTCTTTCGACCGCCGTACGGCTCGTGGAACGCGACCGTCTACGCGGCGCTGAAGGACACGGCGATGAGCAAGTACATCGGTCCGGTCTATTGGGACTTCGGCGGGACGACGGGCAACTATCCTTATCAAGCGGCGGATTGGGCATGCTGGCAAGGCCAGCTCCAAGAGGCGGCGGGCGGGCCCGTGAACGGGACCGGCTACGCGACGACCGAGCAGTGCGGAGACGCGTACCTGAACGACATCACGAGCGTCGGTCGGGGCATCGTCCTGATGCACGACCCGTACGGGTGGGCGAACGGCAGCACCGTCGACATGGTCAAATACATCGTGCCGAAGCTCAAACAAGCGGGCTATGGCTTCGTGCGCGTCGACGAGGTGCCGGCCATCGCGGCGGCGCTTCCGTGCGCGCCCGGGTGCGCGACGTGCGCGCCGACCGATCCGAACGCCTGCACGAGCTGCGCGGACGACGCGTACCTGAAAGGGAGCCAGTGCGTGGCGTGCAAGACGTGCGCGGCGGGGACGTTCGTGTCGGCTGTGTGCACGGCCACGGCGGATGCGACGTGTGCGACGTGCGCGCCAGGAACGGCGTCGAGCTCGCCGGATCAGGCGTCGTGCGCGACGTGTGCGGCGGGGACGTACGCAGGGGCTGGCGCGAGCGCGTGCAAGGCGTGCGCGGCGGGGACGTATGCAGCGGCTGGCTCGAGTGCGTGCACGACGTGCGCGGTGGGGACGTTCGCGGCGGCGGGCTCGAGTGCGTGCACGGCGTGTGCGGCGGGGACGTACGCCGATCAGCCGGGATCGAGCGCGTGCACGGAATGCGTGGGCGGGTGTGACGACGGCGACGTGTGCACGACCGACACGTGCGATTCCGCCAAGGGATGCTTGCATGCGACCATCGACGGTTGCGGCGTCGTGACCGACGCGGGGACGGACGCGGGCGAAGTGGACGGTGGAGACGTCGAGCCTGAAGACGGTGGGGATGCCGTCGGCGAAGACGCGGGGACCGAGGACGCGGGGAGCACCGACGGGCCGAGCGACGCCAGCGTGTTCGCGGATGCGTCGACCCACTCTGGCGATGCTTCGTCGGAGGTTCCGGCGGCGCAAGCGGAAGGTGGATGCAGCACGGGCGGCGGAAATGCTGGCAGCGGCGGCGTCGCGTTCATGGTCGGCGCGCTCGCTTCGCTGCGTGCGCGGCGGCGGTTGCGTCGACGTGCGACGGGGTGACGTCGCTCCCGGTTCGTGGGCTCAGTCGGCGTGCAGGTTCGCACGCCGACATTCGTGGACGGCACTTCAGGCCTCGTGGGACGCGACGTCGCTCGTCGCCGTCGGTCCCGTGACGGGCACGAGCAACCGGAAGACGGCGCCTTTGCCGCTCGCGCTCGGGCCGACGAACGAGAGCTCGCCACCGTGCTCGATCGCGATGCGCTGCGCGATGGCGAGGCCGAGGCCCGTGCCGGCCTCCTTGTTCGTCGCGTAAGGCTCGAAGAGCCGGCTCTGCATCTCGGGCGCGACGCCGACGCCGTTGTCGGTGACCGTGAAGGAGACGTAGCCGCCCGTCGTGTCGGTCGTCAGCGTCACGGCGCCGCCGGGCACTTTGGCGACGGCGTCGAAGGCGTTCTGGACGAGGTTCGTGAGGACCTGGACGAGCTGATCGCGATCGGCGCGGAGGGGCGGCGCGCGACGCTGCGCGACGTAGGCGAACGCGGTCTCGCCGGCGGCCGCCTTGTGGAGCTGCACGACGTGGCGCGCGAGCTCTTCGACGTCCACGTCACCCAAACGCGGCTCGGGCAGGCGCGCGAACCGCGTGAACTCCGTGACGATGTTCGAGATGCGGTGCACTTCGCCGAGCACCGTGCGGGTGGCTTCGTCGAAGTACTCGTCGAAGCGGTCGTCTTCGCGGGCGCGGAGGCGGCGGAGCGTCTCGACCGCGGCGCGGATGGGCGCGAGCGGGTTCTTCACTTCGTGGGCGACACGTCGGGCGACCTCGCGCCAGGCGGCGATGCGGCTCGCGACGGCGAGGCGTTGGCGCGTCACGGCGAGGTCTTGGATCATGCGGTCGAAGGCTTCCGCGAGCTCCTGGACCTCGCCGGAGCCTCGGACGCCGAGCGGGCGCGCTTCGCCGGCGGCGACTTTGCCGGCTTCCTTCGCGAGATCGGCGAGCGGTCGGCCGAGGCTCCGCGCGAGGAACACGGCGGCGATGAACGCGACGAGCCCGGAGATGGCCGCGTAGAGGCCGACCGTTCGGTCGACGTCCGCCAGGTTCTCTTGCAGCTCGCGCGTCGACTTGAGGACGTCGAAGGTGAGCGCGTGCTGGCCGTCGTCGGCCAGGCGGCACGTCGCGCGGGCGAGCTCGGCGCTCGGCGGAGGCGCGTCGCCGGTCGTCGCGCGCGGGGAGAGGACGGACGACGCCCACGACGGCTGCACCGTGACGTCGACGGTCTTCGCGAGGCGGTCGAGCAAGGGATCGACGTGGCGCGCGCCGACCATGCCGACGGCCTTCCCGCCGTCCGTCCGTTTGATGCATTGCGAGACGATCGCGGGCGCGTCGCCGGTGCGGAGCTCGAAGCGCTCGTGGTTCGTGCGTCTTCGCGAGGCGGTCGAGCAAGGGATCGACGTGTCGCGCGCCGACCATGCCGACGGTCTTCCCACCGTCCGTCCGCTTGATGCATTGCGAGACGATCGCGGGCGCGTCGCCGGTGCGGAGCTCGAAGCGCTCGTGGTTCGTGCGGACGAGCGCGCGGACGTCTTGCCGGGGCAACCCGAGGAGCGAGGTGGGGCTCGCGCCGACGATGTCGCCCGCGTCCGTCGCGACGAGGAGCTCGTCGAGGCCGAAGGCGCGGCGCTCCGCGGGGACGATCGACGAAAAGCCCGTTCGGCGCTCGGCGAGCTCGGCGCGGTCGATGGCGATGCCGACGCGATCGACGAGCTCGCCGTCTTGGCACGCGCTGCCGATGAGGAGCTGGTCGGCGTCGCCCTGCCGGCGGAGCTCGTCGACGACGCGGTCGCAGATGCTCGCGACCTCGCGCTGGAAGCGGCTCGTCTCCTTCGCGGCGAGGCGCTGGCGCACGGACAAGCCGACGCCGGCCGTCGACACGACCGCGAGCAGGCCGAAGGTCAGGGCGAGGCGAGGGGCGAGGCGCACGGCGGTGGAGGATACGTCATCGCGGACGAACTTTCGTCGACGCCGCGAAATCGAAGCCCGGACCCGTGCTCGGCGCGGCGAGCTGGACCTCGGGGATGCGTGCGCCTTGCACGCGAATGTCGCCGATGATCCCGGCGCGCAGCGTGCGCGTCATCGTCCGCGGCGACGTCTCGGAGAAGCGCGGCGGGCGCGTGACGAGATCGCGTGCCCGTCCGGCGCCGTCGGCGGTCGACAGACCGATCAGCGCTCCGAGGGGATCGAACGACACCGGACGCACCACGTCGACCGCCAACGCGAAGGAGCGCGTCGCGCGTCGTTGCGTCATGTCGTTCGGCGGGACGGTCCGCACGGCGAGCTCGTGCCCGGGCCGTGAGAGCGTCGCCGCCACGGCGCGCGCGAGCTCGACGAGCCACGGCGCGTCGTCGCGCACGAGGAGGTTCGCCGGAGCGCCGCCCCATCCTTGTGCGGTGTCCGTGGGCCAGTTGGGGCCGATCGCCAGATGCGAGAGCCGCGTCGCCGGGATGCCGTCGCAGAGGCGCTGCGCGACTCCGGGGGCGTCCCAGCTCAGGGCTTCGCGGCCGGTGAAGAGGACGCCGTACGCGACGGCGCCGAAGTCGAACGGCTTGGAGCCCGGGCGCGGCTCGTGGAGCCCCGATCCGAGCCAACCGAGATCGTCGGCGCCGCTCTCGAACGCGCGGAGCGAGGCCGCGAGATCGGGGGCGGTCCGCACGACGATCTCGTCGACGTACGCGGGGCCGCAC
>JBGAHN010000054.1:0-32424 GCA_044226145.1 Labilithrix sp.
ACGGACAAGTACCGCGTCCGAACGCCAGATGAGTCGCTGCCTAGCGCCAGTTCGACGTCGTCGCAGGACGACGGAGACGCGCGCGATACAGCCAACGCCATTCGTGTGACCTATCCTGCGTTCTGTGATGTCGCTGCGGCTCGTTCGAAGTGGGACCACTGCCACGATCACACGAAGGGCTACGCCGCCATCCTGAAGTGCGCTCAGGAGGCCAAAGCGGCGGCGAATGCCGCAACGTCCCCGACACCACAGACCACGTCGATGTGCGGACACAGCGTTGTGTCCTCCACCGGCACCATCATCCGAGGAGTCCGACTCTACCTCGCCGACACCGTGACGTGGCTCACGGTCAACGCTCCGACGCTCAAGAAGGCACTCGCTTCGAAGGCCCTGCACGAAGCCTGCGATGACATCGACTGCACGGGGGCGCCGAACGACCATGCCGAGGGCGAGTACGCGAGCGCATCGTTCCTTCCGCTCACCACCATGGAGTGCACGAAGACGCTCTTCCAGTGCGGAGAAGCGAAGGACAATGTCTGCTGGCTCCAAAAGGTCGCTTCTCGCCTCGGGGTCGCATGCGAGGGGGATCCTGCGGGCGATACCCTCTACGTGCGTTCGAGCGGAACACGCGTACATTGAAGGACCGTGCATATTCCTCACGGCACCAAACAGACATAACGTTAGATGAATCGGTAACGATTCCTGGCCGATTCACGATCTGGCGTGTTTCCAGGGGTGTCACGCATTATTGTGGTGGACTTGCTCTCCGCCGCATGCCAGATTCAGGGCGTCTCAGGAAAAACCTGAGGCGCCCTTTTTCATCGCGTGCCGCGCGACGAGACACGGCGTGACGCTCGCGTGGGCATGCACGTGCGAAGCGCGGGTTCTTCTCGGCCGACGGTGGTCGCGCCTAGAGAAGTCCGTAGGGCGTACGCCGTTCGAAGCCGGAGAGGCCCACTCTCGACTCACCACCGTCACGGCTTGACGCAGTGATAGGCGGCGACGTCATTGCCCTGTTGGAACTCATCGAGTGCGGCGAGCGTTCCCTTCGGCTGCTCGACGTAGGCATAGTCGTCGTAGGCGATGCCCTTGAAGTTCTCGAGATAGAGGGCATCCGTGTGGACGGAGGCGGTGCCGTTCTCTCCGTCGGAAGTCCAACCCTGCACGACCCCCGTAGCGGCGATGCGCTTCACCTCGAACGTGATGGGCGGCTGGCCCGCAGCCGTGCACGACCAATTCGCATATACCTGCTCCCAGACCTCGCCAGCGGCTGCCGCTCCGCCGGCATCATCGCCACCGCAATCATGAGCCATTGCGAAGACACCGATGAAGGACAAGATCGCCAATTTCATGGATCCATTCAGTATGTCGGATCGATATCGACAGTTCAAGAACGCGGGCTCTTGTGAAGAGGTTCATGACGACCCACGCTGCCGTGGGAGCATCATGAACCCCTTGGCTCACTTTGCGGACCGATTCGAGGTCGTCGTTTCAGAGCAAGCCGCCGCAAATGAAGAGCGCGGAGCATTTGCCGGATTGACAGTCAGCGCTCACCTTGCACCCCTGACCATCGGCGCATTTCGCGCAATCGCCGCCGCAATCGATGCCCGTTTCCGTGCCGTCTTTTTTCTTGTTGCTGCACGTCGAAGCGCCGGCGTCGCCTCCCGCATCGTCTCCGGCGTCGTCCGTGCTGGCGTCTTCGTCTTCCGACGCGTCATTTGCCTCCGCGTCGGCGCTGGCGTCGTCATCGGACGAAGCGTCGACTTGAGCGTCCGTCGAACCGGTATCCGGGTCGGACGTGGTCGCGTCTTGGACGCTGGCGTCCGAGCTGGCGTCGCTGTCTTCGGGGACCAAAGGGCCCGTCGAATCGCTCGAGCCGCAGGCCACCGCGATGGAACCTACGAGTACAAAACCAAATCCGAGAAAGAGAGATGTTCGCAAGCGTGAATAGGAGCTCATCCTTCCAGGATATCCCAGTTCGGATTGTTTTCGAATTTTTTAGAAAATGAGGTCGGATATTTCGACCCCTATCGGACACGAGAATCCTACGAGGAAGCTCCACTCGGGGAGACCGTTCCAAGTCCGTTCACCAAAGGACACCATCCTCCTTCGCCGCACATCCGGGCCCGCGGCGAAGATCGACAGAACAGGGCATATGTCTCGGCCGGACTCTCGCCCGTCAATCGTTACGCCGTCGCGAACCATTCCGATGGCCATTCGCTCTCGGCTTCGATGACCTCCCCCCATCGCGTTCACGTCGACCGTCGGCTACCCAATGCCGTTGAACGACTCGCGTAGTTTCGATTTTGGATTGGGACCAAGTTTGGGGCAATACACCCACATTTCGATCAGCAACGATGGAAAGACCGTGGAAGGAGATGTCTCGGACGACAAACGCGCCATGCACGACATGGCGAGCCTCACGTGTGGATTCAATTTCTGACGACGCGCCCGACCGCCCTTCCGGGCATCGTCTACGCGAAGCCGTGCTCCCTCCGAGCGCGAGCCTCACGATGTCCCGTCGTGCGGTCCCGTCGCGCGGTGCGACGCGGCTCAGTGGACGATGATCGGCTTACAGTTCGTGAACGCGATCGTCGTGTCGATGCGGAAGTTCGAGCCGGTGCTGTGGCGCTCGGCCTGGAAAACGTCGAGCGGATAGATCTGTCCGATCTTCAACCCGAAGCTGTTCGCGAGGTCGTCGAGCTTGACGCTGCCGGTTTGCGGGGTGTGAGGGCCGCCCAAATCCACGGCGAGCTTGCCCGCGACGAAGGTCCAGAGATCGTCATCCCCCGTGAACGTGAACGTCTCGCCCCCCTGGTATTTGAACTCCGTGTGCAGCTCGAGGGTGAAGCTGTAGTTGTGGTTCTTGCCTTGGTTGCCGAAGCCTTGGTCGTCGACGGGAAAGAAATGGTCGCTCGAGAAGGTGGAGATCCCGTCGGCGGACGTCGTGAAAGGAATCGGGAATTCGATGGCAACGTTCACTCCTGGAGTGTCGTGGTACCATTGCGCGAATGACTCCGGGCTCGTGATGGTCTTTTGCTTTCCCCCGTCGGGGTTGGGATTGTAGACGGGCTTCTTGTCAGCGCCGAGCGTCGGCAGGACCATGTTCTTTTGGGTCGGTCCAGTGAAGTGCTCGAAGTCCGGGTGTCCGCCACTCGTACCGTTCATCTTGAAGTCGCGAACGATGGCGGTCGTGTTCGGAGCGCAGCTCGCGTCGTCCGTGGCACCGGCGTCCTGCCCGAAATTGCCGATCCCGGGGTCCTCCTTCGACGGTGATCCGCTGTCTTTTCCCGTCGAATCGTCGTCTTGTTTCGGCGTCTGGTTCGACGCACGGTCGTCCGCGGCATCCGAGCCATCATCGCCGTTCCCACCACACGCGGACGCAAGGGCGAGGGCGGTCATCGCGACGCCCCCCACGATCCACGTCAACCACCGTCGTGATGTCGTCATTTGGTTCCTCGGAAGCGAAATGGAGAAGTAGGGAAGAGAAGTACGGACGTGACGTCGATCATCGAACGATCGATGCATGTCCTCCAGAAGAAAACGATAACCGCTTCGGCGACAAATACTTCTCGAAAAGATGCGGAGGAGGAGCGGGAAGCCATGTAGGCAGCGCGAGAACGCGAAGGGAATCGAGAATGCCTCCTCCCACGGGATATGCCGTTCGACGAAGACGAACAGCGTCCCGAGGAAGCGGGCGAAGACGACGAAGGCGCGCTACGCTGCGGTGCAACGTTGCGCCAAGGCCGCCCCCATGTCCCTCGAACGCCCACGCCGAAGGCCAATGGATCTACGCACGTAAGAAAGGTGAATCCAACGGATGTCCAAACGAGACGACACGATCGACTTCGTCGAGTTCCCCGCGCATTCGGCGGCGAGCATCGCCCGAACCAAGGACTTCTATGCGAAGGCGTTCGGCTGGTCGTTCCAAGACTGGGGCGACGATTACGCCGACACGTCGAGCAGCGGTGTAGGTTCGGGATTCAACGCGGATCCCGAGCACCGACCCGCGAAGCCTCTCGTGGTAATCTACACGTCGGACCTCGACGAAGCGCGTAGCAAGGTCTTACGATCCGGAGGAACGATCACGAAGGAGATCTTCGCTTTCCCCGGCGGTAAGCGGTTCCACTTCAAGGATCCCTGCGGCAACGAGCTGGCGGTGTGGTCCGACCGGTGACAGCTCACACCTCGGGAGGAGCCGCGGCGAGGCCGTTCGGAGGCTGTTCGAAGTCAACTTCAGCGAACGTTTCATCGCCGAACACCCCGCTCCCGAACGCACGGGTCGTCGTCCTCGAGGGAGTCGGTCACACGTTCTGGATCGAGGCTCCGGACGCGGCCGAGAAGGCCATTCGTGAATTCTTGAAACCGTGAGCCGACGACGACCGGAGGAACATCCAACGTGGACATCGTCCTGACCCGGGTTGGGGATCGCTACTACGAAGAGACCGTTCGCCTACGTCAGCGCATCTTGCGCGATCCGCTCGGGCTCGTCCTCGACACGACCGGCGATCACGAGCGCACGTTCTTCGTCGCGGTCGAGGATGGTCGCGTGATCGGCACCGTCGCGCTCGCCGGTCATCGCCTCAGAGCGATGGCGGTGGAGGCGCAGGCGCGTGGGGTCGGCCGGCGCCTGGTCGAGAGGCTCGAAGAGGAGGCGCGTGCGCGCGGCGTCGCTCGCATCGAGCTGCATGCCCGCGAAACGGCCCGAGGCTTTTATGCCAAACTCGGTTACGTCGCGGAGGGCGAGACGTTCATCGAGGTCACGATTCCCCACGTCAAGATGTGGAAGACGCTCCGCTGAGGAACGGGACGAGATGGCTACGCAAACGACATGACGCTCTTCGGGCGAGGCGTGCCGACGCCGAAGAAGCTCTGGGTCGGCGATTGCTGCCCCTGTGATCTTTCGAGTTCTCGAGTGGCGATCAGTTGAATTCGACGCGCCAGCGGAAGTCGATGCCGAAGTTGCCGACGTTGCTCGACGAGACGGTGTTCGTGCGGTCGTAGGAAGGTTCGACGGTGAGCGCGCGGTTCAAGCGCCATTCGATCGTCGAGCGGAGCTGAGGATCTTCGGCGAGGCCGCTCGTCAAGCGCGCGCGCAGGTTCTCCGCGAGGCGGCGGCCGACCGTGATGTTCGGCTCGACGCGGCCCGTGCGCGGCGAGTACGCGGTGCCGGGCCGGAAGTCGTCGATGACCGGAATGGCCTGCTTCACGGCGCGATCGACGCCGCTCACCGTGCCGAGCGCTTCGATGGCGGCGCTCGTGTAGACGGATCCGGAGCGCACCTGATCGAGCTCGGCGCGCGTGAGACCGACGGTGAGCAGGAGGAAGATGTCCTCGCGGCCGAGCGACGGATCGCTCGTCATGTCGACGTTGAGCTCCTCCAAGTCGCCGTAGGCGTGGAGCGTGATTCTCCAAATGTTTCCGCCACTTCCACTGCTCGAAATGCCGGTCGTCGCGGCGCCGGGGGCCGTGGCGTTCAACGAGGTGTTGCTGTAGCGGCGGTACTCGGTGACGGCGACGACGTCGACGTGGGGGACGATGCGCGTCGGATCGTCGAAGCGCACCGTCGCCTTCTGGATGTCGAAGTCGTTCGCGAACAGACGGAAGCGCCCGCCGGGGAGCGCGTTCACTTCTCCGCGGAGGCCGATGCGCTGGTTCGTGCCGGTGACGCGGATGCCGCGCGAATCGATCCCGAGCTGGGCGTCGACGAGGTTGTTTCGGATGCGCAGCGGCGCCCGCGCGTGGACGTCGAAGTCGAACGCCAAGACGTCGAGCACGGGATCGTAGGACTCGATGACGGTGCGCTTCGCGCCGCCGCGCAGATCGGTGAGGTTGAGCGTGAACGGCTTGGTCGCCTCGAACGAGGTGATCGTCACGTCGCCGGTGACGCGCGGAATGCGCCCCGAGGCGGTCGACGCGTCGGGGTTCATCGTGAGCCGGAGATCGGCGTCGGCCACGGCCTTGACGCCTTCGACCGGCGAGATCGAGAGCTGCCGCCCGGTGATTGCGGCCTCTGCGACGCCGATCTGACCGCCGCGAATCGGCACGTGCGCCGTGACCGACACGTCGCCGCCGAGCATCTTGCCGGTCGCGCGCGTGATGCGGGCCTCGTTCTCGTCGACGGACACGTCGACGTCGACGCCGGTGACGTTGCCGTCGAGCCCTTTGAAGCCGAACTCGCCGCCCCGCACCTTCAGCTCGCCGTCGAATTTGGGATCGGCCATCTTGCCGCCGAGCCGGACCGAACCGCTCAGCGAGCCGAGCGCGTGCGTCATCCTCGGGACGACCCCGACGAGCACGCCCAGATCGATGGGCGCGAGCTCCGCGTCGAGCGCGAGATCCGCGCCGTGCGTGAGGTTTTTGATCGAACCGTCGATGACGAACGATCCCTTCAGGCCTTGCGACGTCGAGATGTCGAACGTCGAGTACGGGATCGTGACGGTGTCGTTCTCGAGCAGCGCGACGACCGGCTGCGGACGCCACTGGAGCGTCTGCCCTCCGTGCGTGATCCGGATGGCCTTCGGCGCGAAGCGCCCTTGCGCATGCGCCAAGTCGTCCGCCGACAGGTGGTCGATGACGATCTCCGCGGTGATCTCGCCGCCGAGCCCCGCGGCCCCCTCCTCTTCCTTCGTGCTCGAGGCCTTGCCGAGCGGCGCGAGATCGAAGTGAGAGAGCTCCATCCGGCCGGCGACCGATGGGATCTTTCCGCGGGTGACGACGAAGTGATCGAGCTTCACCTGCCCGCCGAAGAGCGCGCCATCGAGCGTGAAGGAGCCCTTCGACGAGGTGTCGCGGAGGTACGCCTCCTTGTCGAAAGAGGCGCCGATCGGCGCGCCGCACGCGGTTTTTCCGACGACCTTCACCGGCTCCGGGTTCTGCACCATCCGCACGTGGAGGTCGGAGCTCCCGAACGGCGCGCCGAAGAGCCGAACCGGCGTCAGGTCCAGATCCGCGTCGACCTCGAACGCCGAGAGCGTCCCGCCGACGCGCGCGATGCCCGACGCGGCGCCTTCGACGTTCGACGCCATCCCCCCGAGGAGGTTCATGCGCGCGAGGGGGAAGCCTTGCATGACGAGGCTCCCTCGCATTTGCCCGCCCCGCTGGACGAAGACGGAGCCGAGTACCGAGCCCGTCGTCGCGCCGCCGCGCTTTTTGACCTTCGAGAGCGCGATCGACCGGACGTCGATCTCCGCGCCGTCGATGCCGGCCATGCGATCGATCCAGCGGTAGTCGAACTCCGCGTGGCCTTCGTCGAAGCGCTCGCCGAGCAAGTTCAGATCGCGCGCGGTCGACGACGACGAGACGTCGAGGTAGCCGCCCTTGCACGGATCTTCGGGTCCGCCGAGGGCGAAGTGGACGCGCGTGCTCGTCTCGATCGTGCCTTCGATTTCCTCGAAGCGAGGATCGTCGTCGAGCTTGAAAATCGAAAAGAAATCGCGAACATCGAGGTTCTTCGACGTGACTTGGCCGTCGAGGCGCATGCTCGCCTCCCCGCCGAAGTCGAGCCGCCCGGTCGGCAGCTCGTAGGTGCTCTTGCCCTTCTGCGCGCGCACGTCGGTGAGGCTCACGGCCTTCTTGTCGAGGTCGTCGACGAGCACGTGCCCCTGGGTCACGTCGCCGAAGCTGATCTCGTTCGGCTTCGCGCCGAGGGTGTAGTCCTGGAGACGGACGTCGGCCTCGATGCGCGGGTTGCCGAACGGGCCGGCGATCGTGGCCGTGGCCTCGGCGATGCCTCCCATGACGACGCTGCCGATGGGCGAGATGTCGGCCAGATCGACCTTCGCGTTCTCGACGTCGACGCGGAGCACCTCGTGGAAGCCGAGCGACACCGACACGCCTTGGATGAGGCCGTGCGGGGTCGTGACCGTGCATCCGTTGAACTCCAGCGCGGTCGGCCGCACCGCGAACTTGCCGCGGATGTTGCCCTCGCTGACGCCGATCACGCGCGTCTTCTTCGGGCTGTCCACGGCGTCGTCGTAGACGGCGAAGTTCGAGGTGCGCGCGTCGAGGTCGCCGTCGAGGCGGAGCGGATCGAGCGTCCCGCGCACGTTCGTCGCGTGGACTTCGCGGAGGTCCCAATTGACGTGCGGGTTCCTCGCGACGCCGAGATCCTGCATGAGCGCGACGAAGCTCACGCCGCGCGCGTCGAGCGAGGCCTTGAGGGGGATGCCCTTCTCGAGCGGGCGGACCTCGACGTCGCGCAGATCGGCGACGCCTTCGGCGATCTCCAAGCGTAGGCGAGGTGTCGTGACGACGCCCTTCTGCACCGACACGTCCGTCACGATCGAGCGCGCGAACGAGTAGTGGTCGATCCGGAGACCACCGGCTTCGACGTGGGCCGTCAGATCGGGGACGACGCTCCCGGCCGCGTAGCGGAACTCGGCGTCGACCAAGACCCAGCCGTCGAGCTCCGGCACGCCCGGCAACCGGTTCGCGACGGAGAGCGGGAGGCGTACCATCGCGTGGCCGTCGACGTTCGGGTAGGTCTCGCCGGGCTTCGGGAAGTCGACGGTGAGGTGACCGAGCTCGAGCTCGACGAAGCGCGGATCGGTCTTCGGCAGGTGGCACCCCGGCGAGGTCTCTTGCGCCGGATCGAGGTCGACCGCGCCTTGGGCCGAGAGCCTCCGGACGAGCACGCGCGACGGCTCGATCCGCACGCGTCCGTCGATGCCGCAGAGCGCGTCTTCGTCGACCGCGTAGTCCTTCGCGACGTGCGGGCCCTTGCCTTCCACCGCGGCGTCGAGCGAGCGGACGAGCGAGCCGCGGACCTCCACGACGTGGAGCGCGACCTCGACCGCGATGCCTTCGCGGAAGGCGTCGTCGCTCGTGACGTCGACGTCGATGCCTTGGGCTTTGACGTTCGTGCCGTCGACGGTGAGATCGAGGTTCGCCTCGCTAGCCGAGACGACGGAGAACGGCAAGCGCTTCATCGGCTCCGTGTCCGTCGACTCGGGCAGATCGAGGTTCAGGTTCACGAGCTTGCCGTCACGAAGCACGACGCGCGCCTCCGGCTGCTCGATCTCGATCTGATCGATCATCAACTTGCCGGCGATGAGGCCGAAGATGCGCGGGCGGACGGTCGCGCGGCGCGCGGTCAAGAACGGGCCACCCTGATCCGTGGACTCGACGCGGAGGTTCCGGAGCCCGACCGAGAGCGGCCAGAAGCCGAGCTCGACGTCGTAGTGGGCGTCGACGCCGAATCCGGCGACGATGCGGCGTGTCTCGCGCGCGGCGATGCCCCGCGCCCACTTCGTCTTGACGATCAGGCCGAGCGATATCGGCAGGATCGCCGCCAGCGCCAAGAGCACGCACGCGATCCGAGCGAGGAGCCGCGGGACGTCGCGGCGCCGCTTCTTCCGGATCGGCGGCAGGAGGGTGCTCGAGTGGCGGGACGGCATCCGAAAAATACGCTTCGTTCGAGCATCCGACGAACGCCGGGCGGGGCCTTTCGCACGATCCGAACGTGGCTACTTTAGCGCGAGGGCCCCGTTCTTGCTTCTTTCTGGCGAACCGCCGAAAATGCCGCGAGGTCGTTTTGAGGCGTCGAACCCCGGGGGTCCTTTCTCGCAAAGAGCTCGTGCCGATGCGCATCCAGCGCGCCGAGGGCCGCGATCCGGAGCGCGTCATCTCGCTGCTCGAGCCCCACGTGCTCGATCGCCGGCGCGATCGGCTCCAAGGCGTCATCGACCGGCGGCTCGCGAGCGTCCAGGTGGTGTTCGACGCGCCCCACGATCCCCACAACGGGGCCGCGGTGCTCCGTACGTGCGAGGCGTTCGGCGTGCAATTCCTGAACGTCGTCGAACGCAAAGAGAGGTTCCTCGCCGCGCCGAGCGTCTCGCGCGGATCGGAGAAGTGGGTCGACGTGCGCGCGTTTCCCACGACCGCCAACGTGGTCGAGCGCCTGCGCGCCGAGGGCATCGAGCTCGTCGCGGCGCACCCCGACGGCGAGCTCGCCCCGCAAGATCTGGCGAAAATCCCGCGCCTCGCGCTGGTCTTGGGCAACGAGCGCGACGGCATCGCCGAAGAGCTGACCGCCGCGTGCACACGGCGCGTCCACGTCCCGATGCGCGGGTTCGTCGAGAGCTTGAACGTGAGCGTCAGCGCCGCGGTGCTCCTCGCGCACGCGACGGCGGGCCGCGCGGGAGACCTCGCCGAGGCCGATCGAAGGCGGCTCTACGCGCGGGGCTTGTACTTCTCCGTCGTGAAAGCCGACGCCATCCTCGAATCGGTCCCGGCGCTCACCGAGGCCGATCTTTCGAGCGCGAGCGACCAAGAACTCGACACGTCGTCCGACGCGCCGTAACGCGCTGCGCGAAAACGGGCGGCGCGAACGCCTTGGTCCACGCACCTCCTTTACGCCCGGGAATTTGGGCGGTACGAGCAGGCATGGTTCACGTCATTCCGGCGCACCAAGGCCGCCCCTCGGACGACCCGATCTTCGCGCTGAACCGCGAAGCCAACCTGCGAAAAGCCCGCGGCGAAGCCGTCGTGAACGCGACCGTGGGCTCGCTGCTCGACGACGAGGGGAAGCTCGCGCTCCTGCCGACGGCCTCCCGCGCCGTGCACGACGTCCCGCCGGAAGAGTGGGCCGCCTACGCGCCCATCGCCGGATCGCCGGACTTCCTCGCGGCGGTGATCGCCGATCTCTTCCGCGACGCCTCCGATCTCTCGCGCACGGCCACGGCGGTCGCGACCCCGGGCGGCACGGGCGCGCTCCGGCACGCCATCGCGAACTACCTCGAGCCCGGGCAATCGCTCCTCACGACGAGCTATTTCTGGGGTCCTTACCAGACGCTCTGCGACGAGTCGGATCGCAAGCTCGCGACGTTCGCGATGTTCGACGAGGGCGGCGGGCTCGACCTCGCGGCGTTCGACCGCGCGCTCGAGGCGCGGATCCAGGAGCAAGGACGCGCCCTCCTCTTCTTGAACGATCCTTGCCACAACCCGACCGGCTACTCGATGCGGCCGGAAGAGTGGCGGGGCGTCGTCGAACGCATCACCGCGCACGCGTCGAAGGCGCCCGTGACGTTGCTCGTCGACACCGCGTACCTCGCCTACGGCGCCGGCGATCCGCGCGCGTTCTTGAAGGAGCTGACGCCGCTGCTCGGCAAGGCGGGGCTGCTCTTCGCATGGAGCGCGTCGAAGACGTTCACGCACTACGGCCTGCGCGTGGGCTCACTCGTCGCGTGCGTGCCCGACGACAAGGAGCGCGCGGCGACCGAAGCGGCGTTCAGCTATTCGTGCCGCGGGACCTGGTCGAACTGCACGCGCGGCGGGATGCGGGCCGTCACGCGGCTCCTCACGGATCCGGCGCTCTCGACGGCGTGCGACGCCGAACGCGACGCGCTCAAAGCGCTGCTCGACGCGCGCGTGAAGGCGTTCAACCACGCGGCCTCCGAGCGAGGCTTGAAGTACCCGCGTTACGAAGGCGGGTTCTTCGTCACGGTGTTCGCCGACGACGCCCACGATCGCGCCGCGAAAATGCGCGAAAAAGGCGTGTTCGTCGTGCCCGCGAAGGGGGCGCTGCGCGTGGCGCTCTGTTCGGTCGCCGAGCGCGACGTGCCGAAGCTCATCGACGCGCTCGCGTCCTGAACGGGGTGCTCGAAGCCCGTCGACGCGCGCGTCGCGAGCCGTGGCTCACTCCGCGAGTCGGCGCGAGTCGGCGCTCAATGGCCGAGCTTTTTCGCGAGCTCGCCCGACACGTCGAGGGCGCGGAGATCGTCGAAGCCGCCGATCCCTTCCCCGTCGATGAAGATCTGGGGGACGGTCCGGCGGCCGCCGGTCGCCGTGACGAGCCACGTGCGCTTGTCCGGATCGTTCGTGACGTCGACCTCTTCGTAGGCGACGCCCCTTTGGCGAAGGAGCGCCTTCGCGCGGTCGCAGTACGGGCAGATCTTCGTGGAATAGACGACGACGTGAGCAGCCATACCTCCTCATCTTAGCGCGACGGCGGGTCCAGCGAGGCTCGGAAAGCCGTGGTACGTTCGGCACGATGCCTGCCGAGCAGACGATTCACCTCGATCGCTACACCCCCGACGCCAAAGCCCTGGTCGCCGGAGCGCAATCGCTCGCGGACGAACGCAAGCACGTCCAGGTGGAGCCCATTCACTTGCTCGCACGTTCGCTCGATCGCGACCGAGGCGTGGCCGAGGTCTTCAAGAAGGCCGGCGCCGATCCCACGGACGTCGCCGCCGAAGCCGAGTCGCAGCTCGCCAAGCTCGCGAAGGCCCCGAGCGGGCTCGCGTACCTCTCTTCGGCGACGCTCGCGCTGCTCGGGCGCGCGGAGAAAGAAGCCGGCGACGGCGCGGTCGGCGTCGAGCAGCTCCTCAACGCGTTGTCCCAGGAGATCCGCGGACCGGCGGCGATCGTCCTCCAGGCCTTCGCGCTCGGACCGGGTTCCTTTCGGCCGCACATGGCGGCGCTCAAGAGCGTGCCGCGCGACGTCCCGCAGGCGTCCGGCGACGCGCTCGCGAAGTACGTCACCGACTGGACGGAGCGCGCGCGCAAGGAAGGGTTCGACCCGGTCATCGGGCGCGACACGGAGGTCCGCCGCCTCTTGCAGATCCTCGAGCGACGCCAGAAGAACCACCCGCTCCTCGTCGGTGAGGCCGGCGTCGGCAAGACGGCCATCGTCGGCGCCCTGGCGGTCCGCATCGCGACGGGCGACGTCCCACAGAACCTCGCGTCGCTCTCCGTGCTCGAGCTCGAGACGGGGCAGCTGCTCGCGGGCGCGAAGCTCCGCGGCGAGATCGAAGACCGGCTCAAGCAAGTCGTCGCGTCGATCCGCGGGCGCGACACACTCTTGTACATTGCACACATCGAGTCGCTCCTCGGCCAAGGGAGCGCCGCGAGCGGCGTCGGCGATCTGCTCAAGCCGATGCTCGCGCGCGGGGACATCCGGCTGCTCGCGTCGACGACCCAGGAGGGGCTCCGCAAGCTCGCCGAGAAGGACCCGAACCTGCTCCGGCGCTTCACGGTGCTGACCATCGAGCCGCCGACGCCGGACAAGGCGATCGAGATCCTCCGCGGCATCACGACCCGCTACGAGCAGCACCACGACGTGCAGATCGGCGATCCGGCCATCGTTGCCGCCGTGCGTCTCGCGAAGCGCTACGTGCAAGAGCGGGCGCTCCCGGACAGCGCCATCGACTTGCTCGACGAGGCCGCGGCCCGCAAGCGCGTCGAGATCGACGGCCTGCCGGCGCAGCTCGACGACGCGATCCGCCGCGTGGCCTCGCTCAAGGCGCAGCGCGCGGGGCTCGAGGACGACGTCGACGCCATGAGCGTCAAGACGCGCGAGCGCATCGACGCGGAGATCGCCGAGCTCGAGCCCACCGTCGTCGAGATGCGCGCGAAGCTCGAGTCGCGTCGCGGCGCCATCGCGGTCCACACCGCCATCAAGGAGGAGATGGAGAAGCTCCAGGCGGAGCTCGAGCGCGCCCGCCAAGAGCGCAACTTCGCCAAGCTCGGCGAGCTCGAGCACGTGCAGATCCCCGACGTGAAGCGCCGCCTCGACGCCGCGACGGCGGCCATCACGAAAGAGGGGCTCGAGAACGGGGTCTCGCGCGTGGTGACGGAGGAGTCCGTCGCGCAGGTGCTCGGCGATTGGACCGGCATCCCCGTCGCGAAGATGCTCGAGGCCGAGAGCGAGAAGCTCCTCAAGATGGAAGAGCGCCTCGCCGCGCGCGTCGTCGGGCAGACGGAGGCCGTCAAGGCCGTGTCGAAGGCGGTGCGGCGCGGGCGCGTCGGACTGCGCGATCCGGGCAAGCCGATCGGCAGCTTCCTCTTCCTCGGTCCATCGGGCGTCGGCAAGACGGAGCTCGCCAAGGCGCTCGCGGAGTTCCTCTTCGACGACGAGCAATCGATGACCCGCCTCGACATGAGCGAGTTCATGGAGAAGCACATGGCGCAGCGGCTCGTCGGCGCGCCGCCCGGCTACGTCGACAGCGAAGAGGGCGGCTTCTTGACCGAGGCCGTGCGACGCCGGCCGTACAGCGTGCTGCTCTTCGACGAGGTCGAAAAGGCGCACGCCGACGTGTTCAACCTGCTCTTGCAGGTCCTCGACGACGGCCGCTTGACCGACGGGCGCGGGCGCACGGCGGATTTCTCGAACACCGTCGTCATCATGACGAGCAACATCGGCTCGCAGCGCATCCTCGAGACGGATCCCAAGCTCTTCGAATCCGAAGACGGGCGCGAGGCGCTGCGCGACGTCTTGCGCGAAGAGCTGAAGAACTTCCTACGCCCCGAGTTCTTGAACCGCATCGACGACGTCGTCGTGTTCCGGCCGCTCTCGAAGGGCGATCTGCGCGGCATCGTCGACATCCAGCTCCGGCGCCTCGAGAAGCTCATGACCGACCGCGAGCTCAAGCTCAACCTGTCCGAAGGAGCCAAGCAGCGGCTCGTCGACCTGGGCTACGAGCCCGCGTTCGGCGCGCGACCGCTCAAGCGTGCCATCCTGCGGAGCGTGCAGGATCCGCTCGCCGAGGAGATCCTCACCGGCGGCATCTCCAACGGCAGCACGGTGCGCGTCGACGTCGAGGGCGACGGGTTCACCTTCATCAAAGGATGAACGCGCCGGCAGGAGCTCCGGTCGACGCCCGTCCTCGCGGCCGTCGTCGCGGAGAGGCGAAACCGGGGTAGACTGCGCGCCATGCGCATCCATTTGATCGGCGTGTGTGGCACGGGCATGGGCCAGCTCGCGACGCTGCTCCGCGACGCCGGGCACGACGTGAGCGGCTCGGATGCGTCGTTCGATCCGCCGATGGGACCCGCGCTCCAGAGCTCCGGCGTTCGGTGCCTCGAGGGCTACCGGCCGGAGCACGTCACGTCGTCGCTCGACCTCGTCGTCGTCGGCAACGCGATCCGCAAGGACAACCCCGAAGCCGTGCGCGCCGACGAGCTCGGACTGCAGCGCCGCTCGATGTCGGCGACGCTCCGCGAGAGGTTCTTGAAGGAGCGTCGGCCGCTCGTCGTCTGTGGGACGCACGGCAAGACGACGACCTCGGCGATGTGCGCGTGGATCCTCCAGAACGCGGACCTCGAGCCGGGCTATTTCATCGGCGGGCTGCCGAAGAACTTCCCGTCGGGCGCGGCCATCGGGAGCGCGAAGCGGAAGCTCGGCGCGTCGAACCCGAAGGTGAGCACGCCGTTCGCGCGGACGCCGTTCGTCGTCGAGGGGGACGAGTACGACGCCGTGTACTGGCACAAACAACCGAAGTTCTTCGACTACGTCGGGGTCTCGGCGAACGACGTCGTGATCCTCACCAGCGTCGAGCACGACCACATCGACATCTACCCGTCGGGCGAGGCGTACGAGGCGGCGTTCGCGTCGATGCTCGAGCGCGTTCCGGCGGACGGGCTCGTGGCTTGCGACGCGCGCGACGCGACCGCCCGCGCCCTCGTCGCGAAGCACGCGCGATCGAACGTCGCCTTCTACGGCCTCGACGGCGACGACACGGGCGACGTCACGCCGACGTGGCTCGGCTCGCTCGTGGCCCCCGATCCCGACACCGGCACGCAGCCGTTCGACCTCTTCGCGGGTGGTTCGTATTGCGGGCGGTTCGCGCTCAAAGTGCCGGGCGCCCACAACGTCCGCAACGCCGTGGGCGCCATCGCCGCGTGCGCGGAGGGCTTCGGCGTCGGCATGGCGACGGCGCGGACGGCGCTCGGCACGTTCGAGGGCGTGCGGCGGCGTCAGGACTTGCTCGGCACACCGGGCGGCGTCGCCGTCTACGACGACTTCGCGCACCACCCCACGGCGGTCGACGAGACCTTGCGCGCGCTCAAGACGCGGATCCCGAACGGGAAGCTATGGGCCGTCTTCGAGCCGCGTTCAGCCACCGCGTGCCGATCGCTCCACCAGCACGCGTACACCGAAGCGTTCGGCGCCGCCGACCGCGTGCTCCTCGCGCCGCTCGGCCGAAGCAACGTCCCGGAGAGCGAACGGCTCGACGTCGCGCGCCTCGCCCGCGAGCTCGGCGATCGCGCCGAAGCCTTGCCCAGCGTCGACGCGATCCTCGCGCGCCTCGCCGAAGGCGCGCGCCCCGGAGACGCCGTCGCGCTCTTGTCGAACGGCGCGTTCGGCGGCATCCACGCGCGGCTCCTCGACGCGCTCGCGCACGCCTCGAGCGCGTCGAACACGTCGAGCTCGCCGAGCACGTCGAACACGCCCTCCCCATCCGAACCCGCGACGGAGACCCGCCGAGCATGAGCCGCCTTCGCGCCGCCGATCTCGAAGCCATCCTGACGATTTGCAAGGGCGCCGCCGAAGACGCGGGCGCGTTCGTGCGCACGGGCTATCGCAAGCAGCTCGTCGTCGAGCACAAGGGCGCGATCGATCTCGTCACGCACTTCGATCGCGAGAGCGAGCTCCGCATCCGCCAGCGGCTCACGAGCGCGCTGCCATACGGCGTCGTCGGTGAAGAAGAAGGCGGCAAGGTCCCGCCGAGCGGCCCGGTGTTCTACGTCGATCCGCTCGACGGGACGACGAACTTCGTCCACGGCCACCCGTTCTGGTGCATCTCGATCGGCCTCGTCGAAGACGGCGATCCGATCCTCGGGGTCGTCGTCGCGCCCATCTTGGGGCTCGCCTGGTACGGCTACGCGGCCGACGACGGGCGACGCGCGATGCGGCGCGCCTGGGGCACCGCGAAGACGGAAGAGCAAGACGAGCTCCCGTGCGCCGTGAGCACGAACGGGAGCTTCTCGGACGCGCTCCTCGCGACGGGGTTTCCCTACGACCGACGCACGAGCAGCGACAACAACTTCGACGCGTTCGTGACGATCAAAAAGCGCGTGCAGGCCGTTCGTCGATGCGGATCGGCCGCGCTCGACCTCTGCTTCGTCGCGGACGGGACGTACGAAGGCTATTGGGAGAAGAAGCTCGGCGCCTGGGACATCGCGGCGGGCATCGCCATCGTGAAAGCCGCCGGCGGACGCGTCACGGACATGTTGGGGACGTCGAACTGCATCGCGTCGGGCAACGTGGTCGCGACGAACGCCGCCATCCACGACGCCCTCTTGAACGAGCTCGCCAGCGTCCAGCCGTTGCCCGGTGGTTGAGCCGCGCGGCAGGGGCTCCCAAGGACGCGACGCGGTGGCTGCGTGCGACGTGACGCCGCGGGAGAAAGGCTGCGTGGAGCGCCCGGCGATCGCCGTTATCCATGTCGGGTGCGGTCGTGAATCGTGCTCGTGCGCCATCCATCCGGCGGCGCAAATGCGAAAAATTTTACGCACTCGGCGCATGGCGCGATGTCTTGTTTCAATTCACGATTCCATGAGAACGCGAAATTTTTTTTGCAGTTTTTCGAGCTCACTGGATTCCGCCTCGAGGAGGCTCCGATGTTCCGAATCGCCCATCTCTCCGACGTGCACATTCTCGATCCGCACGTGCATCGTTCGACCACTCGGTACCGCGTCGCGACGCGCGCCGTGAGCCTCGGACGTGCGATCGATCCCCGCAGTCGCGCGACGAAGCTTTTGCGAGGGCTACGTTCGGCGAAGCGGAGCGGCGCGAGCCACGTCGTCATCTCGGGCGATCTCACCGAGCTCGGCGACCGCGCGGAGTTCGAGCACTTCGCCACGCTCCTCGACGAAGCCGGCTTGCCCGACGGCGCCCTCACGCTCGTCCCCGGCAACCACGACGCGTACACGGAGGCGGCGGCCTGGAAGCGCGCGATCGAAGGGCCGCTCAAGCGATGGTCGGGGGCGAGCGCGGGCGAAGCCGGGAAGGTCGTCGAGCGCGGCGACGTCGTGTTCCTGCCGATCGACACGTCGTGCTTCCAGTCCATCGCGCGATCGGGCGGCATGTTCACGCGCGAGGCCGCGCGCGCGATCGAGCGAAGGCTCCGCGATCCGGCGTTCGCCAACCGCGCCGTCGTCCTCGTCCTCCATCACCCGCCGCTCTCGCACGACAAGAGCTTCGTCTGGCGGTGGATCGACGGCCTTCGCGGCGTCTCCCACGTGCTCGATTTGCTCACGCGCCACCCGCGGGTGCAGCTCCTCCACGGGCACCTGCACGAGGTCGTCGACCGTGCCCTGCCGCCGCTCGTGCCATCCATCGTGCCGTCGCTCGTGCCGACGCTCGTGAAGGAAGGCCTCGCCCCCTTCGTCGGCGCGCGATCGAACGACGCTCGGTCGACGCGGATCTTCGGTGCGCCGGCGGTCGTCGAAGACGAAGCAGCGCCGCGCGTGCGCCTCTACGAGCTGCGCGAAGGGATGCTCGAGAGCGTCGGCTTCGCCGCCTGAGCGAAGGGGGCCCATTCGCTCTCCGCCGCGATGCACGCCTCCGCGAGCGTGACGTGTCCGTTTCGCTCGGCCAGCGCGCGCACGGATTCGTACTCGCGCCGCGCGTCGTCCATGGCGCCGCGCTCCGACAAGAGCCTCGCCAGCAAGAACCTCGCGCCCAGGAAGTCCCACGTGAACTCGTAGGCCTCGGCGTATTGGATGCCGGCCACGAGCGTCTTTTCGGCCTCCGCGTCGCCGGCGAGCGCGTCGAGGAACGCGAGGAACATGCGGTTGTGGTTCGAGAGCCGGTCCTGCCCGAGCTCGTCGGAGAGCGCGAGCGACTGCTTGAGCGCGCCGTAGGCCCGCGCGCGATCGCCGATTTGGATGAACGTGTCGCCGACGTTGTGGAGGTTCGTCGCGACTTCGCCGCCCAAACCGAGCTCGCGCGCGGCGTCGACGGCGCGGTCGAAATGGACGACGGCGAGGCGGTAGTCACGCGCCGCGTAGGCGATGAAGCCGCGGAGCTTGTCACGTTCGCAGAGCGCCGCGGGATCGTCGGGCAAAATCTCGCGCGCCCGCTCGAACTGCGCGAGGGCACCTTGCGGATCGCCCATCGCCGCCCTCGTCTGCGCGAGGCTCATCGCCAGCTTGTGGCGCTCGCCCCGATCGCCCGTCTCCGGCATCGCTTCGAGGCGCGCGAGGAGCTCGGCGGCGCGGCGGACGTCGCCCTGACGCCCCGCGAGCTCGACGGCCGCGACCAGCACGGACTTGGTGAGGTCGACGTCGTCGCCGGCGAGTGACTCCGCCGCCGCGAACCGAGAGGCCGCCGCCGCCGTCAAATCCAGCGCGCCCAAGATCCGACCGGCGTCGATGCGCACGCGGACGCGTTGCTCCGCGAGCCACGCGGCCTCGGCCGGCGACGACGAGCCCTGCGCGGCGGCGCCGTCGACGCGCGCCACGACGCGATCGCAGACGTCCAGGGCTTCGGCGAGCGACCGCACGAACCCGACGGCGCGCGACAGACCCGAAAACCAGCTCGCGAGGACGTCGACGCCCGATGACGCGGGATCGGCGAGCTCGATGGCGCGCGAGTACTCGCGGAGCGCGGTGTCGTAGCGACCGCTCGAGAGCGACCGCTCGGCGCTCAACCCGAACCACGTCGACGCCCGCGCGCCGGCTCCGGACGCGTAGAGGTGGTGCGCGATGCGGCCGGCGTGATCGACCGACCGCTCGTCGCGTTCGAGAGCGTGCGCCGCGGCCGCGTGGATCTCGCTCGAAGCTTCCGCCGTGAGGGAGAACGCGACGACGTCGCGCACCACGGGCGACGCGAACCTGAGCTCGAGCGGGCCGACGTAGGTGAGGAGGGATTGGTTCACGAGGGTCGACGCCATCTTCTCGAGGGCGTGGGCCTCGAGCCCGGTCATGCGCGCGAGCACGGACAGATCGACCGGCTCCGACAAAACCGCGGCGGCCTGCAAGACGCCGCGCTCGGCCGGCGAGAGGCGCTGCGTGCGCGACGCCACGAGACCGCGGAGGGTCTTCGGCAGCGCGAGCTCGTCGTCGAGCAGGCGCATCGAGACGACGGCGCCGTCGGCGACCGCCACCGCGCGCCCGTCGTCGAGCGCTTTGACGAGCTCTTCGATCATTTGCGGATGGCCGGCCGCGCGCTCGAAGAAGAAGGTCGAGAGCTCGGGAGGCACGTGGTTCACGCCCAGGCGCGAGGCGAGGAGCCTGTCGGACTCGGCGACGTCGAGCGGCCCGAGCTCGAGCACGGCGTGACGAGCGATCGGCGGTGATGGCGGCGACGCATGCGACGGGCTTTCGCCGGCTTCGAGCGGGTGCTCGAACCCTCGTCGTCCCGCGAAGACGAAGAGGACGCGGAGATCCGGGGCGTGCCGCACGATCGCCGCCGTGGCGGCCAAGCTTTCGGCGTCCATGCCGTGCGCCGCGTCCCACGCGAAGACGCGTGGTCGATCTTCGCAGAGCCGGTGCACGACGCGGGAGAAGCCGTCCACGAGCGAGCGCCGGAAGTTCGACGGAGGCGTCGTCTTTCCTCCGAGCGCGAGGACGACGGCGCGGAGCTCGTCTTCCCGGAGGCCGAGGGCCCGGAGGTGCGGGACGATGCGCGGGACGGCGTCGGAGACGCCCTCGGGCACGCCGCACAACACATGCAACATGCACTGAATTCCGGCGAGGGGCACGTCGGTGTCGCGCGGAGCGCAGGTCGCCACGTTCCAGCCGACGTTGTAGTTGCCCTTTCGCAGGCGTCGCTCGACCTCGAAGAGCAGGCGAGACTTGCCGATGCCCGGATCGCCGCGCACGACGAGCACCGACGCCCGACGGCGGGTCGCGGCCTCCAAACCGTCGCCGACGAAGCGCAGCGCCGCCTTGCGCCCCACGAACCGGCCGAACGATTCGTGAGGCCGCTTGACGTCGCGGACGAGCACCGTCGTCGCGCTCGAAACGCCGTCCGAGCGCGCCTCTCCGAGGGTCTCGAACTCGAAATGATGCCGAACGACGCGCATCGCCTGGACGCCGATCGCGCACGCCCCTTCACGGACACGCGCCAGATCGCGCGCGTCGGCGACGAGCGCCGTGAGCCGTTCGTCGTCCGTCGGATCGCCGCTCGCGGAGACGTGGATGCGCCCGATTTGCAGCCCGACGCTCGGGCGACGCTCGCCGTTCGCCGCGCGGAGCAACGCGAGCGCGCAGCGGGTCGCGGTCTCGGTGTCTCGACCGTCGGGCTCGTCGAGGCCGAAGAGCGCGGCGACCTGCTCGGGACCGCGCGACACGATGCGCCCCCCGTAACGGGCGACGATCGTGGCGACGTGCACGGCGAACGGCGCCTTCGCGGACGCCAGCGTGTCGTCGCGCGAGGTGTCGGCCGATCGATCGAACGGCAGCGCCACGACGAGCGCGGTGACCTCGCGCCGTTCACCACGGAACGCGGCGCGCTCGAGATCGAGGATCTGCGGCTCCTCCTCCACCTCGTGCGTGCCGCGCGCCACCGGCACCGACGTCCGGCGACGCGCGAGGACCGGCGTCTTCTCCGCGGCCGCGCCGTCGGCGTCGAGCACGACCTCGGGCGCCGTGTCGTCCGGCGTCCGGAAAGGCGCGAGGAAGTCCGCCAAATGCCGCGCCGAAAACCGCCGTCCTTGCGCGTAGAGGAGCGAGACGAGCGCCTCGTACATCCGACCGGCATCCGCGAAACGCTCCGCCGGATCGGGCGCCATCGCGATCCGGAGGAGCGAAACGAGATCGGCCGGCGCGTCCGGCCGCAGGAGCGTGACGGGCGGGTACTCGCACGCGAGCACGCGTCGCAACGTCTCGAACGAGGTCGGCGCCGTGAACGGGTTGACCCCCGCGATCATCTCGTAGAGCACCGTGCCGAGCGAGAACAGATCGCTCCGCGCGTCGACGTCCTGACCGCCCGCGTGCTCCGGGCTCATGTAGCCGTATTTGCCGCGGAGGTGGCGCACGCGCGTGTCTTCGAGGCTCTGGGACTCGAACACGCCCTGCGCCTTCGCGATCCCGAAGTCGGTGACCTTCACTTCGCCTTCGAGCGAGCAGAGGACGTTCTGCGGCGAGACATCGAGGTGCACGATGTGCAGCGGTCGGTTCTGTTCGTCGCGTCGTCGATGCGCGTGGTCGAGCCCCTTGGCGACCTCCGACGCGACGTAGATAGCCATCTCGAAGGGCACCGGCGTGTGCTGCTTGCGGCACCGGGCGAGGATCGTTCCCAGATCGAAGCCACTGACGTACTCCATCGCCATGTAGTACGCGTCGGCGGTCGGGCTCCCCGTATCGCCCCCGTCGCTCGAGGCCTCACCCGCGTCACCCGACGTGCTCCCGCCCACCGCGCCCTCGCCGGGCGAAAGCCCGAGGTCGAAGACCTGGACGACGTTGGCGTGCGAGAGGCGAACCGCGAGCTTCGCCTCATGGATGAACATGTCGACGAACTCGCGGCTCGTCGCGAGCTCCGGGAGGATCCGCTTGATGACGACGACCTTCTCGAAGCCCTCGACGCCGCAGCTCTTGGCCTTGAACACCTCGGCCATGCCGCCCTGTCCGAGGCGCTCGAGGAGCCGGTACCGACCGAACGTCGTGTTCATGACGCCCTCGACGTCACCTCGGCCTCGGGAGCCCCGAACGTTGGATTCGGTCCGCGAGCCGTTCGACGCTCATGCACGGATGCGAAGCTCATGATCGCACGCTCAGACGAAGCCCCTCTTCGTACGCACGGAGCGCACGCGCGCGTAAGCTAGCAGGTTCAAGGCTCGAGCCAAACGGGGTTCGTGAACGCGAGCGGCTGGATGCTCATGAACGGCAACGCATCGTCCATCGGCCGATCACCGCGCGCGACAGCCACGACCCATCGCGC
The DNA here is from genome assembly GCA_044226145.1 of Labilithrix sp. GTDB lineage: Bacteria > Myxococcota_A > Polyangia > Polyangiales > Polyangiaceae > Labilithrix. The sequence continues at coordinate 22,610 of JBGAHN010000054.1, forward strand.
ACCGGGCGGCAGGTCGAGCTGCACGTCGCCTTCGTAGCGAACGGTGCGCGCTTCGACCTCTTCGCGCGTGCCGTCTTCCTTGCCGAGGTACGTCGAACGCGACGGAATCGCGGCGGAAAAGACGACGCGCGTCGTGCCTATCGGCGGGTTCGCGGCGGAAGATCCGGGGGCCTGGGCCGAGGGGGCCGACGGGCTCGGCGCGGGGACTCCGGCGATGAGCTCCAGCGACGTCACGTCGATCCATGGCGCCGCGCGTAGGCGAAGGTGCGCGAGGAGCGGACCTCCGCTCCAGCGAAGGGCCTCCCCTGGTCCTTTCGGTCGCGACGGCGCGGCGTCCGGATCGATCTCGAAGTCGATCATGGGTCCCGACGTCACGAAGCTGCGACCACGCTTGAGCGCGGCCACGACGGCGTCGGTGTCGATCGGCTTGTCGGTGTCGCCGGCTTGGGTCGGATCGAGGATCGCGAAGGTGCGCGGGTAGCCGGCCCATTGGTACTGGATGCGGTGCGAGTCGCTGCTGCCGGTCGCGGCGTAGCGTCGACCGAGGTTGAGGATGGCGAACCAGTCCTTCATCACGCGCTCGACGCGCGGACGGTCCATCGACTCGTAGCCATTGTAGACCTCGAGCGTGTCGAAGTCGGGCGCCATGTTCGCGGGCCAGCGGCCCTTCTTGGGATCGAAGCCGGCCGCCGAGAAATAGCCGATGCCGCTCTCGAGGCGCGGGTGGTTGACCTGCACGATCCGCTTCGGATCGCCGCGACGCGCGAACGCGAAGAGCGCCGCGGCGTTCGTGCTCCGGAACGGCGGCACGGGCGCGCTCTTCGGGTACGGGAAGATCCCGAAGTGCCCGAAGCGCGGCGCGTACGTCGTGATCTCGATGCCCGTGACGTGCGCGAAATCCCGCCCGAGCCCGAGGAACTCGGAGGCCTCACCGTAGTCGCCGACGATGTTGTGCTCGCTCGGCACGGCGAAGTCGATGCCCGCCGACGCGAGCGACAGCACACGGTCTTCGACCGTGACCGGAGAGTCGAAGCTCGGGCGCGCGTGGACGTGCAGATCGCACGCGACGAGGCCGGGCGTCGGGACGACATGGCGGAGCTCGAGGTCGACGTTGATGGTCCGCCCGCTCTCGACGACGACGTGCTCGGCGTCGATGCTCCACTCGATGCCGCGCGTCGCCGACACCCGGTAGCGCCCGGCGGGCAGCGGCGTCGTCACGGTCCCCTCGAGCATGTCCATGAGCGGACCGGCGCCCGACGCGCGGTAGTCGGGACCGAAGCTCGGATCGACCGTGCCCTCTTCGCCTTTGACGAGCAGGCGCGCGATCGCCGGCTCGCCGGTGTCGGCGTCGATGACCTTCACGCGGAGCTCGCCTCCCGGCGAGATGTCGAGCTTCAACGGATACGGCGTCCCCGGCGCGAAGCGAACCGGGATGCTCGACGCCGAGCCGTCGAGGGTCGCGTACCACGTCGTCGTGGTCTTCGGGACGAGCACGTCGAAACGTCCATCTTCGTCGACCGAAAACCGCGCTTGGGGACGGCCTTCGTCGCTCAATGCCGCGACGTGGGCCCGCGAACGCGAGCCGGTCACGACGCCGAAGACCTTCGCCGTCTCCACGCGGAGGACCTCGTACACGCGCGCCCAGACGGCCTGGTTCGACGCGCCGACGAGGAAGCCGACGTGCATGCGCGACACGTTCGCGCCGCCGTCGCCCGTCGCGTCGCGATCGGCGGGCACGGAGACGACGATGCGCGGCTTCTTCCCTTGTCCATCGACGTCCGGCGGCCGCTCGGTGACGGAGAGACCGTGATCCGGCGCGACGAACGCGAAGGGGTGGACGTCGTCGTCCGCGACGACGGAGCGCGCGTCGACCTTCCCCAGATCGCCGAGCACACCGACGTTCGGGACGAAGATCGTGCGCGCGTCCGCGGGGAATCCGAGGCGCAGCTCGAACGTGTGCGGCGCGGCAGCGGGCGGGTCTTCGACGTCCAGCGTGGCGTCGAGCCGATCGTTCGACGGATCGACGCGGAGCACCAGCCGCGCTTGCGTGCGCTCGCCCCCTTCGGCCACGGCCGCCTCCGTCGACGCGTCGGCGCGAGGCGCGACGATGTCGATCGGGAAGGAGAGATCGAGCGACTGCGCGTCGCGGAGCGCGGCCCCCTCTTGGAGCGCGAGCGCGCGTTCGACACCATCGACGACGAGCGACGCCTCGAGCTCCAGGCGCGAGCGCCCGTCGTCGCTCGACAGCACGATCTCCCCGGTCCCGGGCATGTACGAGAAGTGTCCCTTCGGACCTCCGAAGTCGACGACGTCGCCTTCGTGGAGCGGCACGGGATGCGGCGAACGGGATCGCCGAGCGGCCCACGTCATGGTGCCGAGCACCGCGACGACGGCGACCCCGAACCATCCGGAGCGACGCCAGGATCGCGACGACTTCATGCGCGCACGCGTTCGGCCAGGGCGCCGAGGAGGAGTGCCGAGCGCTCCTCGCGCGTGTCGTCCGAACCGTTCGACAGCCGCACGTCGACCGTCACGTCGCCCCCGAGCTCCTCTTCGTAGCCATCGCCCCACTCCACGACGACGATGGCCCCTTCGGCGCGCTGCGAGGCGAGCCCCAGCCGCGCGATCTCGCGCGACGTGAGCGAAGGATCGTTCGTGCGAAGTCGGTAGAGATCCGCATGGAGGAGGAGCCCGCGAGGCGTCTCGTATTCTTGCACGAGCGTGAACGTCGGGCTCGCGATCGCGACGTGGCTCGGCACGCCGAGACGACGGGCGAGGGCTCGCGCGAGGAACGTCTTGCCCGCGCCCAAATCCCCGGACAAGAGGACCAGGTGACCGGGTTCGAGGACCTCGGCGATGCGCGCGCCCAAGCGAATCGTGTCCCGACGCGTCGGCAGTCGAACGGTGGCGGTCATGTTTCTCAGAACCGGACGAGCGCCCGCGCGGTGGCGCCGCCCAGGACGAGCGTCCCGGCGCCCCCGAACGCGCCGGCGAGATCGCCCGCGAGCTCGAGCTGGACCCGTTCGCCGACGCCGAGCGAGGCGACGGCCGATCCGCGCGTCAAGAAGCGACCATCCTTCGACGCGCCGAGGGTCACGAGCGCGCCGGCGACGAGCTCGGGGCCGACGAAGAAGCGGTGTTGCGGCAGCACCCCCAGCATGTAGCGCGCGCCCGCTGCGGCTTCGAGCGCGCGAGGCCCCGCCCGTTGACGTCGAACACACCGCGGAGCTCGAGCCCGGGCACCGATTCGATCGCGTAGCCGAGCGCAGCTCCGATCGGCAGCGCCGCCGTCGAGCCGCGCGCGGAGCCCGGGCGAACCAGCGCGCTCGGACACCCCGAGCGAGAGACCGAGCGCCAACGATGCCCTTCGGCGTAGGCGTGCGCGACGGCCGGGACGAGCTCGGCGGGCGGTGGGACCGGAGGTGACGTTGGAAGCGGCGCCTCCGGCGGCGGCGCGGGCGGGAGCGGCGCCACGTCGTCGTTCCACGGGATCTCGGCGTTCGCGATGCCTTCGGGCCGCACGAGGAGCGCGACCATTTCACGCACCTCCGACTCCGCGGCCGCGGGGTGCACGGTCCGCGCGAGCGACTCCACGCGGCCCGTGCCGACCTGGACAAGCTTCGAGCTCGAGCCGGTACGATGTGGGCGCCTGCGCCGAGGACGCCTGCGCCGCGCCGGACGTGCGCTCGACGCGCCGGACGCGCCGGTGCGGCGACGTGCCCACCGGACGATGCGCTCGGCGGAGCGATCGCCAACGGAGGCGCCTCGAGCCCTCCGGTCAACGTCCACGGCGATCCCGAGGCACGCCCCGCCGCGCGGCACTCGTCGCTCGTGTCGGCGACGCCGTCTTTGACCGCCATTTCGGCCGAGAGCTGCTCCGATTCGCTCGGAAGCACATGCCCGGACGCGACGAGCGCGGCCTTCGTCCACGCGCGCGCGCGTTCGAGCTCGGGCGTGTCGACGCGTGCATCGGCCGAGGCCGACGGGGCCGAAGCGAACGGCAAGACCGCGACCTTGTCGGCCCGCGCCTCCGAAACGGCCAAAAGGACCGCGACGAACGCGCAAGTCCCTACGCCGAAGCGAAGCGCGGCCCCGAGCGAGCGCCTGCAGCGAGCGGGGCGAACGCGGGGCGGCTGCGCGGCGAACGCGAAAGGACTTTCAAGAAAGAGCGCCGATTTTTCACGGAACGCGCGATGATACCCTTACCCTCGCTTTCCGTACAAAGCAGGTCGCGGCGGGCCCTCGCCGAACGAACGGAGGAACGTTCCTTGTCGAACTTGATACCGCTCTTTTCGATGCTCGAACGCACCGGCGCCGACGAGCTCCGCGTCGCGGCCGGCGAAATCCCGTACGTCCTCACGGGCGGACAGCGCCGCGACATCGCCGCGCAGCCGATTCAGCCGCGCGTCGTGCTCAACGCCGCCGTCGAGCTGCTCTCCCAAGAAGAGCTCGATGGGCTTTGCCCTCGAACCGCCCGCGCACCGTTCGGCACGAACACGCCGGCACCGCCTACGTGATCGAGATCGCGCGCGGCACCGCCGGCATCGTCCTCACGGTGCGAGGCTCGAAGGGCGGACGCGCGGTGCGACCGATCGATCTCGCGGCCCCCGCACCGCCGGCCGGACCCGCACCGGCCCCGGCGCACGCCCCGGCCGCTCATGCCCCGGCCCCGCACGTCGAACCGGCGCCGCCGGCCATGCCCGCTCACGGCCTCGAGCTCGCGACCGCCCCCCGCCACGCGCCCGCCCCGCAGGCGCCCGCGCGAGGCCCCGAGGTCGCGCGCGTCCCCGATCTCGATCTGCGGACCGCCGCCCCCGCGACCGTCGCCGCAGCCGCCGGCCAACGCCGCAGCCGCGCACCGGCGCCCGCGGTCGCGGCAAAGGGGCGCCATCGCATCGACGGGCTGCTCGAAGACATGCTCGCGTCGAAGGCGTCCGACCTCCACCTCTCGTCGAACAACCATCCCATCATGCGCGTGCACGGCGAGATGCACTTCGTGCGTGAACGCGCGGTCCTCTCGGGCGCCGACATCCGCGAGCTGCTCCGCGAAATCATGCCGGAGAAGGCGGCGCGCGACTTCGAAGAGCTCCGCGACGCCGACTTCGCCTACGAGCTGCCCGGCCGCGGCCGCTTCCGCGTGAACGCGTTCGAAGACCGCAACGGCACCGGCGCCGTGCTCCGCCAGATCCCCATCGAGATCATCTCCGCCGACCAGCTCGGGTTGCCGAAGGCCTGCACGGACCTCTGCTTCTTGACAAAGGGCCTCGTCGTGGTTACCGGCCCCACCGGCTCGGGCAAGTCGACCACGCTCGCGGCGATGATCGACCACATCAACAAGAACCGCTCCGACCACATCATCACGATCGAGGACCCGGTCGAGTTCGTTCACAAGAACATCAAGTGCCTGGTCAACCAGCGCGAGGTCGGCCAGAACACCAAGAGCTTCAAGAACGCCCTCCGCGCCGCGCTCCGCGAAGACCCCGACATCGTTCTCGTCGGCGAAATGCGCGACCTCGAGACGATCTCGATCGCCATCGAGACGGCCGAGACGGGCCACCTCGTCTTCGGGACGCTCCACACGACGACCGCGGTGAGCACCGTCGACCGCATCATCGACCAGTTCCCCTCCGACCGTCAGTCGCAGGTGCGCGTCATGCTCAGCGAGTCGCTCAAGGGCGTCGTCGCGCAGACCCTCTGCAAGAAGGCCGGCGGCGGACGCATCGCCGCGCACGAGATCATGCTCGGATCGTCGGCCGTCGCCGCGCTCATCCGCGACGCGAAGACCTTCCAGATCCAGAGCGTCATGCAGACGTCGAAGTCGCAAGGCATGCTGACGCTGAACGACTCGCTCATGACCCTCGTCCAAAAAAACCTCGTCGACCCGAAAGAGGCGTGGATGAAGGCCGTCGACAAGACCGGCCTCCTCACGATGTTCAAGAACGCGGGGCTGCCGATGTTCAAGAACGCGGGGCTGCCGACGTCGTTCCGAGCCGATGGGTATTGGACGTAGCGTCGCTCCGCCACCCGCCGAGGTGAAGCGCCGCTCGCAACGCGCGGAGGCGAGGCGATCCGCGCTACGACGCGTTGTCCGTCGGCTGTCGGGCTCTGCATGTACGCGTTGTGTCGAGCCATTGCAGACGCTCGGCGGCCGTCCCAAGTCTCCTGGGGCGGCTCGCCGCTTCCCCGGTGATTGCCCACGGCGCGGCGGCTTGCGCGTCGTTCTCTCGCGTCGATCCATCGACGCCTGGGGTGCGGGGCATCTACTATGCGCTCGCTCCGTCGGAGGAAGAGGTTCAAGTCGGGAGACATTGTCGGCAGCTCCTCCGACGGGTCGACTGAAATAAGGGGAGGCGTCGGATCGGCGTTCGCGACGCGTCGGCGCGCGTCGTCCGAGGACGTGCTCGCCGTGGACGTCTCCGGCGGACGGCGCGTCGGCGGCGTCGTTCTTCGCGTCGATCCCCGAGGCCGCGGGGGCGTCGCGAGGGCCGCTCTCGGCGTCTTCTTCTTGCGCGGGCGTCCTCGTTCGCGACCTCGTCTTCGTCTCTTCGCGCACGAAATCGCCGAGCGACGACGGGCCCATCGCGACCTCGGGGGACCGCCGCGCCGCCTCGAGGAACAAGGCATAGAACGGCGCGACGAGGACCGCCGTCACGAGACCGATCCACTGGCTCGTCGACGGGTGCGTCAGGACGGTCGTGCCGAAGGTCGGCGGGCGGAGCGCGAGGTACGCGACGACGGGCGGCACGAAGGCGACGACGATCGCCGCCACGCGAGCCTGCGGGTGGCGAATGCCACGCGCGAGACCGAGGGCGAACGCCAGCGCGAACGCGAAGAGCGCGACGGGCACGAACAGGTGCTCGGAGAACGAGCCGTACGCGTTGCGCCCCGGGTCGTCGCGGAGCATCTCGATGAGGAACCGCACGTAGCCGTACGCGAACGCGAACACGAAGAAGACCTGACCGCGGAACGACTGGTGCTTGCGCTGCCAGAGCACGAGACCCAAGAGCGCGAGACCCGCGAGCGACTCGTAGATCTGCGTCGGGTGCACGGGGAACGAGTGCCCCATGTTCATGAGCTCGGTGTAGGCCTGGGTCCCGCGGCCGGCGACCTTGAGCTGGTGCACGAAGGCCTCGGCGCCGTCGCCGCTCGCGCTGATGCCGGGCTCCCAGTGCGGGAACGTGCCCGCCTTCTGGAGGAACGCGGGCGCGTCGGGCGAGAGGCGCTTGCCGAAGTCGCAGCCGAACAAGTAGCAGCCGATGCGCGTGATGAAGAGGCCGGACGCGAGGCTCGGCACCGCGACGTCCGCCCACGGCATCAAGCGGACGCCGTTCATCCGCAGGTACACCCAGCTCCCGACGAACCCGCCGAGGAAGCCGCCGTACGCGACGAGCCCGCCGCGGTTGAGGGAGAACAGGTCGCCGAACGACTCGAACTGATCGAGGTTCGTGAGGACGTAGAGGACGCGCGCGCCCACGATCGCCGACAGCGCCGTCACGATGTAACAGTTCGCCATCGTCTCTTGCGGCAGGCCGTCTTTGTCCGCGAGCCGCAGGGTCAGGTACCACCCGACGACGAGCGACAGCCCCAGCATGACGCCGTACGAGTAGAGGGGCATGCGCTCCGCGGTCCACGACACGTCCTTGAAGCGCCCCGCGGCCACCGCCGCGCCGACGGCGAGGAAGAAGAAGACCAGCGCGCCGCCACGTTCCCCGCGCCGGAACCCGAGCGCCGCGAAAACGAACAACAGGACCGCCGCCGCCGCGAGCGCCCACCAGAGATAGAGGGGCGTCGAGGGCAGCGGAATGCGGAAGAGGATCGGATGCATGGCTCGGGCGAGGTTTCTACCTCAAAGCGGCATCGCGGGCGACAGGAGGGCGACACCCGCCCCGATGGGCCCGATGGCCCGAGGTGGATGGCCGCCGACGGCGGACGGTCCCGTTGGATGAAACCACGAGCGGCGCACGACGCACGGCGGCGAGCGCGTTCGGCGGCGCTTTGCTCGACAGTGGCTCCGCGACGGTCGCCTGAGGTACAACACCGCCGTGAGCTCACGCCTCGAACGATCGCTGCTCGGACTCTTCCTCGTCGCGGGGGGCGCGTGCGTCCCTCCCGGAAACGCCCCTCCTTACGACGCCGGTACGACCACGACGTCGGAATCGCCGGCCATTCGGCCTTCGCGGAACGTGATGTCGGCCGTCTTCGAGGACGACTTCGAGCGGCCGAACGCCAAAACGACGGCGACGAACCCGCCGAAAGTCGCGGAAGCTCCCACCGACGCGAGCCCTCGAGCGGACGCGCACGCCGACGCCCACGCGACCGACGCCGCCTGCCCACCACGACGGCGCGACCCACCACGACGGCGCGCGACGCCAACACCGACGCGGCGAGCGCCGAAGAAAACGACCTCGGCCCCGACTGGACGGCCGTCAAAACGAACGCGTGGCGCATCGAAAACGGGAAGCTGTGTGGGCAAAATGCACACAACCACCCCGTCTGGTTGAACCGGACGCTGCCCGTGAACGCGCGCATCGAGTTCGATGCGATCGCCTACACCAGCGACGGCGATCTCAAGGCCGAGGTCTGGGGCGACGGGAAATCCGCGGCAAAGGGCACGTCGTACAACGACGCCACGAGCTACCTCACGATTTTGGGCGGCTGGAAGAACAAGCTCCACGTCCTCGCCCGGCTCGACGAGCACAAGGGCGATCGCAAGGTCATCCAGGTCGACGAAACCGCGGACGACGAGCGGCAGCGCGCGGTCATGAAAGGTCAGACCTACCACTTCAAGATCGAACGCACGGACGGCAAGACGATCCGCTGGTTCGTCGACGACGTGGAATACTTCAGCTGGACGGATCCGGCGCCGCTCGTCGGCGAAGGGCACGACCACTTCGGCTTCAACGAGTGGGAAGCGAAGGTGTGCTTCGACAACGTGAAAGTGACGCCGCTCTCACCATAATCACCGTGGACGCCGCGCCGGCGATGGTAACGTCGTGAGGGCGCGGGCGCGGTCGTGAATACGCAAGAGCAAGAAGTCCTTCTCAGCGAGCTCGAGACTCGGGTCGACCGGCTCCGTGTGCTCTACGACCAGTACTTCTTGGGGTTCGAAAAGCTCGAGCCGACGGTCCCGCGCAAAGACGTCGATCGTCGGTTCGCGGTGCTGCGCAAAGAGCAGATCCGGAACACGGCGCTGCGCTTTCGGCTGAACGTCCTGACGCAGAAATACAACACGTACTCGATGTACTGGATGCGCATCTGCCGCCAGATCGAGGAGGGGACGTACAAGCGGCACGTGCAGCGCGCGCGGCAGCGTTTCCAGACCGTGCCACCGCCGCTGCCGGAGAAGGCGTGGAACGACGCGGTCGACGCGCGCGCGAACGCGAACGCGAACGCGAAGACCGAGGACACTCACGACGTCGCGGCGAAGGCTCCGAAGCAAGTCGCGAAGGGCGTCTTCGACTTCGACGATCTCGATTTGGATGCGTCCTTCGACGGGCTCCTGGGTGCGCCCGCGGCGGCGATCCCGCGGGCGAGCGGGGACGCGACGGCGAACGTCCGTGGAAACGCGGCGGCGAGCGGGAATGCGCCCGCGAACGCGCCTGTAAACGCGCCCGTGAACGCGAGTGGGAACGCGGCGAATGCGAAGCCCGCGTCGAGTCCACAGCCCGCGCCCGGGCGGCCCATGGTGCGACCGGCCATTCAACCACGCGCGGGGGGACCGCTGCCTCCGGGTCCGCGCCCGCCTTCGCCATCCAGCCCCGACGCCTCGTCTCCGCGCCCGGCGCCGGCGTCCACCCCCGGCCCCCTCGGCGCGC
>JBGAHN010000265.1:0-4516 GCA_044226145.1 Labilithrix sp.
GGCGTTCGATTTGACGAGGCACGCGCACCACCGCACGACGGTCGAAGAGCGCAAGCTCGCGTCGATCGCGAATGCCAATGCGAAAGCAGCATCTTGCGCTCGTGTGAGCAGCATCGAGCGAACGTCACCGCGCTCACGCCAAACGACAGACGCCCGCGCTGAACGCCGCGGTCCCGTATGGGGATAAAAATATCCACCAGCGCAAACGTCGCAAAATGGCAAATCTGAATATCCAGCGAAGTCGTGTCTAGAGCCTCGTCACTCGAAACGACAAATATGGCATCGACGCGCCAAACGGAACACACCACTCGAAACGACAAACAAAGCATCGACGCGCCAAACAGACCATGAAGTGAAGGTTCGTATGTGCGGACAACATAGGCAATGCTACATCGCACTCCATTCGGCAGTCTGACCCTTAAACCAAGGAGCCATTGCATGCGCACCTTCAAGCTTCTTTTGCTCGTCCCCGCCGTCGTCGTCGCGTTCGCCTCCGGCTGCTCCAGCGCCGACGATCGCGGACTCGCCACCGACACCGCCGAATCGATCGAACAGAACGCGAAGATCATCGACACCATCGGCCCGAACGCGACGGTCGAGGGCAAGTTCGATCCGCGGGTTCGCGCGTACGGTTACGTGGTCCCGCTCAAGGCCGGCGCCAAAATCAGCGTCTCGCTCGAGGCCAAGGGCGGCGACGACGCGCTCCGCAACGACAAGAATGCGCCGCTCGACATGCAGCTCGCGGTCAACGCGCCCTACACGAGCGGGACCTCGAGGGGCACCCGCGTCGTGACGCGGGACGACGCCGCCGCGGCGCAGAACGCGCCGCTCACTTTCAAGGCGGATCGCGACCAGAACTACCTCGTCACGTTCCTCTCGACCGAGGACACCGGCACCGGCTCGTTCAAGCTGTCGCTCACGTGCGAGGGCACCGATTTCCAGTGCGAACGCGCCGATCTGAACAAGCCGTGCAAGCAGGAGCAGCTCTTCGTCCAAGGCGCGACGATCGAGGGCGACACGACCTGGGATCAGTGCGAGGTCATCTTGCTCGAGAGCGCGACGGTGCCCGAGGGATCGACGCTCACCATCAAGCCCGGCGTGACCGTCAAGGGTAACTACATCGACGTGCAGAACCCGGACAGCGCCTTCGGCACGGTCTCCCTGACCGTCCAAGGCCTCCTCCAGGTCGCGGGCACGCAAAAGGCACCGGTCGCCTTCACTTCCTTCAAGGAGGATCGCGGTTGGGGAGGCATCGTGCTCCGCAGCAAGGGCAACTCGATGAAGAACGTGGTCATCGAGAAGGCGAACATCGGCATCGACGTCCCGAACGGCGGAAACGTGACTGTGACCGACTCTCTCATCCAGGGCGTCACGCTCAACCGCACGCGCCCCGAAGCCGGCATTCGCGCGCAGCAGAACGTCGAGGCGACCTTCACCCGCGCCCTCGTGAAGGGCTTCCAGCGCGGGCTCTACCTCGCGAACGCGCAGAAAATGATCATCGAAGATTCGGTCATTCGGGAAAACCTGGTCGGCGTCTACATCGAGGGTCAGAACCCGACCACCACATGTTCATACCCGCCGGTGACTCCTGCCCGTTACCACGATCCCATCATCACGCACTCCGACATCATCGAGAACGCCTCTCACGGCGTGCACGTGGTTGGTTCGGACGTGCTCGTCCAAATCTCGAAATCCAACCTCGTCAACAACACGGGCCGGGCGATCGCGATCGAGGGTTCGAACCTCGCCCCGGAGTCGTTCTTCCGTGAGAACAACGTCTTCGACAACAACCAAGGCAAGGGACAAGAAGTTCATTCTTATCACCGGCGGGGCACGCTCGACATTTCGAAGAACTATTGGAAAGAAATCAGCGATCCCGAGCTCTCGCAAAATTGGCGGCGGGAATGCGACGGTGCGATCACCTTCACGGGCTTCGCGCCGAAGCCCATCGAGGACGCGGGACCGCGCGAGCGTGAGTCGCTGCCCACCCCAGTGCAAGAAGGCTGCTACAAGTCGGCGGAATAGCTGCTGAGTCCCCGAACGATTCGGGGATCCAGGCCGGATCTAGGACTGCGATTTCGGCGGAAGTTCGGCGTTTTTCTCGCGGTACGCCGACGGCGACACGGACTCCCACCTCTTGAAGGCGCGGCGGAAGTTCGCCAGATCGGAGTAGCCGAGGAGGTAGGCGATCTCTTCGACGCTGAAGCGCCCCGACTTCAGGTGCTCGACGGCCAGCATGTGCCGCACCTCTTCGAGGATCTCGCGGTACGACGTGCCTTCGTCGATCAGGTGCCGATGGAGCGTCCGCGTCGTCATGTGGAACGATCGCGCGGTGACCTGGAGGGAGGGGAAGCCGCTCTGCTTCTCGAGGAGCAGGCGCCGGACGCGCGCCGAGAGCGACGTGTTCGCCGCGAGCTTGTCGAGCTCCCGCTGACAGATGCGTGAGGCCTGCCGAAACGCCTCGGGGTCGGCCATCTTCAGCGGGACGTCGAGCACGTCGGCCGGGATCGTGAAGCCGGCCCACGATTCTCCGTAGCGCACGTCGCAGCCGAAGAAGTCCCGCGTCAGCCGCGCGTAGCTCGGCGCTTCGAACGGGAACGACGCGGACGTCACTTGGTAGGTGCCCATCGACATCGTGTCGAAGACGTTCTTGATGGCGAGCATCACGGCCTCGAGCACGGGCGGCGCGGCGGCGCCCAACGGATCCGTCTCGACGAAGCGGATGCGGAGGGCGTCGTCGACGGTCTCGTGCGTCACGGACAAGAGAGACGTACGCAGCGGCATGAATCGCTCGAGGAGCTCCAGCCCTTGGCGAATCGTCCCGCTGTTGACCGCCGCGTAGCCCACCATGCCGTGCGTGCTCGCCACCAGGCGTTCGCCGACGAACAAGCCGAGCGCAGGCTCGCGCGCGACCGCGATGGCGCCGAGCACGACCTGCTTCAGAACGGAGAGCGGCACCGTGACGGACGGCTTGTCGAGATCCGCTTCGGTGAGCTTGGCGACCCGCAACCACGGCTCGATCGCGACGCCCATGCCTCGCAGTTGCTCGACGACGAGCCGCACGTACTGGGCAGGGAGCGTGACGTCCGGATCGCGCATCGGTCGCTCGAAGAAGGCTCGAAGAAGGGTGGAGGCGTGCCCATTTGTCAACAAATGACCCCCTAATGTCAAGGAATGACCTCTCTCACGACCGCCCGACTCCCTAGAGATCACGGAAGGGTTTCGTGTTCCGCGGAGGTGAGCGAATGGCGAGTCTGCGCCCCAACAAGCGCTTGGCCACGGTCCAGATCAACGACCGAACCATCACGGCGTCGCCCGGCGAGACGATCCTGCAAGCCGCGTTGCGGAACGGCGTCGACTTTCCGAACAGCTGCCGGGTCGGAGGTTGCGGGACGTGCAAGTGCCGCCTCACCGAAGGCAAGGTGAAGGAGCTGACGGAGACCGGCTACCTCCTCACCGCCGAGGAGCTCGACCGCGGCTACATCCTCGCGTGCCAGAGCGTCGCGCGGTCCGACGTCCGCCTCGAGGTCGACTTGTCGCCCGTCGCCGAGCGCGGTGTTTCGGGACGCGTCGTCGAGCGAACGAAGCTCACGCACGACATCACGCGGCTCGTCGTCGCGCTCGAATCCCCCATCGCGTACCGCGCGGGGCAATACGCGAACCTCGTCCTCGAAGGCCTCCCCGACACGGTGCGCAGCTATTCGTTCGCCACGCCGCCGAGCGACGACGGGCGCGTCGAGTTCTTCGTGCGCCGCGTGCCGGGCGGCGCGTTCTCTTCGCACGTCGACGAGCATGACGTCGTCGGCCGGAGCGTGCGCGTCGACGGCCCGCTCGGCGATTTCTGGCTGCGCCCGAGCGACGCTCCCCTCTTGCTCGTCGCGGGCGGGAGCGGGCTCGCGCCGATCCTCGCGCTCTTGAAAGACGCCCTCGCGCGCGGCGTCTCGCGCCCCGTGACGTTGCTCTTCGGCGCGCGAGAAGAGCGCGATCTCTACGCGCTCGACGATCTCGCCGCCATCGCCGAAGAGTGGCAGGGCGCGTTCCGCTTCGTCCCCGTGCTCTCCGCGGTCTCGGACGACGCGACGTGGACCGGCGCGCGCGGACTCGTCATCGAGAAGATCGACGACCTCCTCGAAGAGGGTGCGCACGCCTACCTGTGCGGCCCGCCCGCGATGATCGACGGCGCCATCGAACGCCTGAAAGCGCGGGGCGTCGACGCGGCCAACGTCCATTTCGATCGCTTCACCACGCGCGCGGACGGCCCATCCGCCATGAGGACGTCCGACGCCGCGACGGCCACCATGACATCCGCGCCGTCCATGTTCCCCGCGACGACGTCCGCGACGCGCGAAGCGACCGAGGACGCCGCGCCCGAACGCGGGCCGTACGCCGGCACATGGCACTACGCGAAGTATTCCCTATTCCACCTCCTCGCCCTCTTGGCCGTGGCGGTGCTCTTCGCGGGCGGCCCGTTCATCACGATCGGCCTGCTCGCCGTCCTCACCTTCTACGTGCTCGG
>JBGAHN010000266.1:0-4635 GCA_044226145.1 Labilithrix sp.
GTCGCGCGTCGGGCGGCTCGAGCACACCGGAGGGGCGACGTGATCGCGTTTCGTTCCGTGGCCGCGCGGGCGGCGCGAAAGGGCGGCGCCTTCCTGCGCGACGTCACGTTCGACGTGCAGGAAGGCGTCTTCGCCGTCCTCGGCGCGCCGTCCGACGGCACGTCGCTCCTGCTCGACGTCGCGTCGGGCGCGGTGCCCGTCGAGCGCGGCGAGGTGAGCGTCTTCGGCGGACCTCCCGCGCTCGCCCGCGCGCGCGTCGCGGTCGTCCCGCGGGCGCCGTCGCTCCCACCTGCGCTCACCGTGGAGGAGGTCGTCGCCCTCGAGGCGGATCTTCGCGGCGGCCCATCGCGCCCGGCGGCCGAACGCCTCGACGTGCTGGGCATCGCTTCGCTCGCGCGCCGTCGCACGGGCTCGCTGTCCGTCGGCGAAGCGCGCGCCGTCGTGCTCGCGCTCGCCGTCACCTCGAGCGCGCGCCTCCTCCTCGTCGACGAACCCCTCGTGTCGCTCGCCCCCCCGGCGTCGCTCCGCGCGATCGAAGCCCTTCGCGCGGCCGCCGCGGCCGGGACCTGCATCGTGCTCGCGACGTCGTCGGTGCGCGACGCGACCCGCCTCGGCGATCGGCTCGCCGTCCTGACCGCGCACACGCTCGCACCCCTCACCGCGGCGTACGCGCACGCCGGCCCCACCGGCGCCCGCCTTCGCGTCGTCGTCGCCTCGGCGGAAGACGCGACCCGCCTCTCCGTGGCGCTCCGCGACGAGCCCGCCGTCGTCGCGATCGAGACCGCGGCCTTCGCCGCCCCCGAAGAGCCGCGCGTCGGCTTGCTCGCGTCGGGCCCCCGCTTGCTCGACGTCGCCGCCGCCCTCGGTCGAGCGGCCTCGCGCGCGGGCGTCGACCTCGACGTCATCGAGACCGCGGTCATGCCGCTCGAGACCGTGGCCGCGTCGCTCTCGTCCGCCCAGCATGCCTGGATGGCGCCCGTTTCGCCGCCGGCTCCATCCGCCCCGTCCGCCCCACCCCCGACCTCCCCCTCGACGCCGCCGGCTCCTCCGCCGTCGTCACCCCCCGCCGCTCCGCCTTCGGGAGGTGCACCGTGAACGTCGCCTCGACGCGCCTCCTCGTCCGCGCGGGCTTCGTGCAGCTCGTCCGCACCCCGCGCGCGTGGACGTCGGCGGCGATGTGGACGGCGTTCGCCATCGTCGCCGCGCTCGTCGCGAAGTCCGGCGGCGTGACGAGCGGCGCCACCCACGTCCTGCGCGGATCGTTCGCCGATTTCGTCCTGCCCTTCGTGTCGTTCTCCGTGGTCGGCGCGGCCGTCGGCGAAGGAGGCCTCGCGCGCTCCGTCCGCGGCTACGCGCCACTCGGCGCGGGTCCACGCGACGCCGGCCTCGCGCGCGTGCTCGTCGCGCTCGTCGCCTCGTCGCTCGTGTGCGCCGTGCTCGCCGCCTCCGTCTGCCTGTTGGCGCACGGCGCGACGGATCCCCCGCTCATCCGCGATCTGCCCGCGTCGTTCGGCGTCGGCGCGCTCGGCGGCGCCGCGTACGGATCGTTCTTTTCCGTCGGTTCGGCCGTCGGAAAGGGCGGCCTGCGAGGGTTCTTGCTCGCGTTCGACTGGCTGACCATCGGGACATCGCTCGAGGCGCTCGTTCCCCGTGGGCACGTCGCGAGCCTCCTCGGAGGCCCGCCGTGCGCCGACCTTTCACCCCGCGCGAGCTCGGCGATCCTCTTGCTCCTCGGCGTCGCCTACCTCGCGTTGGCGGCGCTCGTGATGCCGCGGCGCCCAAGGCCGTTCGAGCGCCCATGACGCGGCGCGCCCCCTGGATCGTCGCCGGTCTGCTCACCCTCGCCGTTCCGAAGGCGGCGCGTGCGTCCGATCCCGATCCGTGGTTCGGTCGCGACAAGGCCCTGCACTTCGGCGTCTCCGGTGCGATCGCCGCCGGTGGCTACGCGGCCGGCGCGGCCCTCTTCGACGCGCGCGGTCACGCGCTCCTCTTCGGCGGCGGCGTCGCGCTCGCGGCCGGCGTCGGAAAAGAGGTCCTCGACGCCGCCGGCTTCGGCGATCCCTCGTTCAAAGATCTGGCGTGGGACATCGCGGGAACCGCCGTCGGTCTCGCGCTCGCGTGGAGCGTCGACGCGTTGGTTCGCGGCGTCGACGCCGAGCACCCCGCGCTCGTGCGCCCCGCACCTCCGAGCGCAGGAACCGCGGGCGCCGGTCTTCGTTTGGTCTTTTGAGCTGTCGAACGCGCTCGGATCCTTCACCGAACCGCGGTAGATTCGTGGCGTGGTGCGCACGTGTCGGAAGAGATCGTTCGCAGGGCTCTGGCCGTGCGCGCTCCTGGCATCGCTCCTCGTGCCCTCGACGGCCCACGCCGGTGGGTTCGAGCTCCCCGATCTCGGCACCCAAGCGCTCGGTCGTGGCGCGGCGTTCGTCGCGAAGGCCGACGATCCGACGGCCATCTACTACAACCCCGCCGGTCTCGCGCGGCAGCGCGGCACGCACCTCTTGGTGAACGGCAACCTCTACCTGCAATCGTTCTCGTTCCAGCGCTCCGGTCGCTACCCCGACAACCCGAGCGATCCGCTCACCCCGTGGGGACGCACGGCCTACGATCCCGTCCAGAACATCGCCGGGCCTTACATCGCGCCGTTCGTGGCGTTGACGAGCGACTTCGGCACCTTCGACCGGCTCACGGGCGCCATCGGGTTCTACACGCCGTCGACGGTCGACAACCGCGTCTTCCGCTCGGTCGTCAACGGCAACCCGTCCTCTTCCCGCTACGACTTCATCCGCGGCGGCACCTCGTACCTGCACCCGACCGCCTCGCTCGCCTACCGCGTCCTTCCGTGGCTCGACGTCGGCGTCTCGGGCCACCTCATCCTGGCGCACTTCAACCCCACGTGGACGGCCCTCGTCGACGATGGTCAGTGCTCGAACGCGGAGTTCCAGCCGTGCGACTCACGCGCGACGGTCGACGCCACCGGCATGGCCTTCGCGGCGACCATCGGCGTCATGGCCCGTCCCGTGAAGAGCGTGGAGCTCGGCTTGAGCGTGCGCACGCCGACGTCGTTCGAAGCGAACGGCACCTTCACCACGACGCGCCCCGACAGCCTGCAGCAAGCCATCCCATCCTCCAGCGCGACGCTGTACTCGCGCCTGCCGCCGGTCGTTCGCCTCGGCGGTCGCTACTACAAGAAGAACGGCACGTTCGAGGTCTACGATCTCGAGCTCGACGCCGTGTACGAAGGGTGGAGCCTCGCGCAGGGCGACGGCGTCCGCATCGACGTCCCGAAGTTCGGGACCTACAAGCCGCTCGCGATCGGCGCCGTCCGCGGCTATCGCGACACGATCGGCCTTCGCGCGGGCGGCGCGTACAACTTCGATTTGCAGGACAGCACGCTCTCGCTCCGCGGCGGCGGCTTCTACGACGCCGGCGCCACGGAGTTCGCCTACACGCGCATCGACTACGACACCCTCGCGAAGATCGGCGGGACGCTCGGCATCGGCTACCGCATGGGCGCCTACTCCTTGAACGCCGCCTACGCCGCCGTGGCCTCCATCCCGCGCGTCGTCGGCTCCGGCGACGGCCGCGTTCGTCCCGTGAACCTCGCCCGCGGCGGAAAGTCGTCCAGCGGCAACGGCGACTCGTACGGGGCGATCAACGAGGGCGCCTACAGCGGGTTCACGCACATCCTCTCGGTCGGCCTGACGGTCTCGCTCGACGAGCTGTTCGGCTTCTCCCGACCGAACCATCACTTCGGGACCGAAGACGAAGAGGGCTACGTCGCGCCGCCCCCGTCGGCCGCCGCCCCGAAAGAAGAGAAAGAGGAAGAGTCGACCGAGCCCGAGCCTTCCGAACCGAGCGAACCGAAGCCCTCGGAGGAAGCCCCGAAGAAGCGCAAGCACGATCCCGACGATCCTTGGTCGTGAGGTCGAGATGAACGACACCTTCGAAAACAGGATCGCGATCGTCACCGGTGGAGCCTCCGGGATCGGTGAAGCGTTGGGCCGAGAGCTCGCCGCGCGGACCTCGATGCGCTCAAAGCTGCCGCCGCGAAAGGCCGTCGCGCCGTGAACGGCGACTCGAACCCCTCCCCGTGACGCCTCGTTCGGTCGGGGCGGCTTCCTCCCCGTGACGTTCGGCTCGCACCCGCCGCTTTCCGAGGTGCGCCGTGACATATTTCATCATTTGACTCGAACGGACGTCGGTCGTAACGTTACTTGAAAATACGATTCGTACTTTTTGTGTAATGTTAGAGCGCGAGCGTCGCGCATGGAACTTGGCGCTCGGCGCGCCGAGGACGTCCGCCCGCGCTCGACGAGAGGTTTCGCATGTCCGCACCGCCGCCCGAACTCGCTCCGCCCCGTCGTCCGCCGCTCTCCGCTGGGTTCACGAAGGACGAGCTCGCCGCGCTCACCGAGCGCTCCGACGTGCGCGGCGCCTGGGCCGTCGTCTCGAGCTGGGCCATCGTCGGCGCCGCGTTCGCGATGGCCGCGCGGTGGCCGACCGTCCCAGTGATCCTCCTCGCCCTCGTCGTGATCGCGGGCAGGCAGCTCGCGCTCGCCATCCTTCAGCACGAAGGTGCCCACGGCACGCTCTTCGCGACGCGATGGATGAACGTCGTGCTCACCGATTGGC
>JBGAHN010000055.1:0-31045 GCA_044226145.1 Labilithrix sp.
GGCGACGGCAAGAACCCGGCTGGCAGCTGTCCGCAGGCGCTCCTCTTCTCGCAAGGCACGGGCGATCTCGGGAGCACGGCGACGTTCAGCCTGCAGTGCATCCAGCAGTTCAGCTCGGACGACGGCTCGAGCACGAAGAGTGACGCGGGCAAATGAAGCGCGGGAAAGCGAACGCGGTGCATCGTCTCGAGGCACCGCGTTCGGTCATCCGGAACGGTGAACCGATCGCCGGAACAACTCGAAAGCGCATGTCGTAGGCCCATGTAGGCAAAACGACCGCTATCCCTCGGAGCCTCGCGCTCCCACACTTTCTGGAGGTCATCCCCCCACCAACCCTTCACGAACCACTTCATGAAAAGCCCTCGTCCGAGGACGAAAAGCGGTGCGCCGAGCGCCAACCAAGCTGTCAGGTGCCAACGTCGTTGGCAGTCCAAACGCGCCCGCTTTTTCTCGATCGTTGTGAATTTCGCGCCTGGCGGCCGATGCTCCTCGCCGGTACGAAAGCTGCTTCGTCGACGTGCCGTGCTCCGCCGATTCCCATGCCGACGTCGTTGACGAACACGTGCGGCATTCGATAGGTAAGGAGTCCGTCTCGACGCAACGACGAAGAACGACGAAGGATCTCGCCGCGAAGCGGGTCCTTGCGACCTCGTGACGATCGCCGGCCGCGCCATGCGCCGGACATCCGACGACGAACGGGCCTAGGCCCGCGAAGGAGCATGCGTGATGAAGTGGACGAACCGTGTCGGCAGGTGTCTCGGCTTCGGAACGACCTTGGCGATCTTGGCCGCGGGAGGCGCAGGTTGCCTTTCGCGCCCGGTCGGCACGGGACAGCCGACGACGAAGGTGAATTTCACGGCGGCCGTCGCGCAAGCGCAGATCGACAAGGTCGATTTGCTCTTCGCGATCGACAACTCGAAGTCGATGGACGACAAGCAGGCGATCCTCGCCGAGGCCGTCCCGCGCTTGCTCGACGGCCTCTTGAAGCCGGACTGCGTCGATTCGACGGGGGCGGCCGTGGGCGGCAACCGCGCCGATCCGTCGGGCAACGAACAGAACAACTACGGATGCCCGTCCGGTTCGACCGCGGCCTTCAAGCCCGTCACGGACTTGCACATCGGCGTCGTCTCCTCGTCGCTCGGCGGCATGGGGAGCACGAGCTGTCCCGACAGCGACGCGAGCCATTACTACAACGACCACGGGCACCTCGTGTCGCGCGGGTCGACGAACAACGCGTCCTTCCTCGCGTGGTACCCGTCGGCGGCGAACACGGACAAGGGCCGTCACCCGGAGCCGCCGGTTCCGGCGATCGGCGATGCCGCGCAGCTCTCCGAGGCGTTCAAGTCGATCGTCGTCGGGACGGGCCAGACCGGTTGCGGTCTCGAAGCCCAGCTCGAGAGCGTCTACCGCTTCCTGATCCAGCCGGATCCGTGGAAGGAAGTGAAGAAGAACGGCAACATCGCCGACCTCGGCCAGGGAACGGACAACATCGACACCGACCTGCTGAAGCAGCGCGCGGACTTCTTGCGTCCGGACTCGCTGGTGGCCGTGATCATGTTGACGGACGAGGACGACTCGTCGTCCGACCCGCTGGCGCTCGGTGGCCAGGGCTTCGCGTTCATGGGCCCGGCGCCGATGCCGAAGGGCACGACGGCGTGCGACAAGGATCCGACGAGCGACGCCTGTGACTCGTGCGCGTACCCGAAGAACAGCGGCGACGCGAACTGCAAGAACGGCGGATCGTACACGGCCTCGGAAGACGACCTGAACGCGCGCTTCTTCCACATGAAGAAGCGTTACGGCGTCGACCCGCAGTACCCGCTGCAGCGCTACATCGACGGCTTCACGAAGTCGCAGGTGCCGGACCGAAGCACCGAGCACGTGCTCTCGGGCGGTCGCCCGGGCAACTACGAGGGCAAGCCGAAGTGCACGAACCCGCTGTTCGCGGCGAAGCTGCCGGTGCCGGGCAAGGACGACTACTGCGACTTGCCGGTGGGCGCGCGTTCGTCGTCGCTCGTGTACTTCGCGATCATCGGCGGCGCGCCGACCGACCTCGTGAAGTTCAACGCGGACGACTCGACCGAAGCCGAGAAGGGCTGGCAGTCGCTCCTCGGCAAGGATCCGGAGAAGTACGACTTCACGGGCATCAGCCCCTACATGGTCCAGTCGAAGGAGCCGCGCTCCGGACTCGCGGGCGATGCACCGCTCGGCGACAACGGCGACACGACCAAGCCGGTCGGTCGCGACTACCAGACGTACGGGCACGACCTGCAGTACGCGTGCACCTTCCCGCTGCCCACGCCGCGTGACGCGACGGAAGGCTCGGACTGCCTCACCACCGTCGGTGACAAGCAGCTCACGCCGCCGCTCTGCGACGGCAACGGCAAGCAGGTCCGCGCGAAGGCGTACCCGACGATCCGCGAGTTCCGCGTGGCCAAGGGCCTCGGCAAGCAAGGCATCATCGCCTCGCTCTGCCCCGAGCAGCTCGACAACCCGAACGCGGAGAACTACGGCTACAACCCGGCCGTCCAGAAGATCGTCGATCGTCTGAAGGCCGCCCTCAGCCAGCAGTGCCTGCCGCAGCAGCTCGCGCGCGACGCGGACAACGAGGTTCCGTGCCTCGTCCTCGTGAAGCTCTCGGAGAAGGGCAAGAAGTGCACGGACGCGGGGCTGAAGGATCCGCCGAAGGAGATCGCCGACACGTTCCGCGATCAGGAGAAGGCGGCCAAGCGTGACGCGACGCTGCCGATCTGCGAGATCCCGCAGAAGGCGATCCCGAAGGGCGAGTCGTGCAAGACGGACAAGGACAAGGTCTGGTGCTACGTCGAAAACGGCGACGGCAAGAACCCGGCCGGCAACTGCCCGCAGGCGCTCCTCTTCTCGCAAGGCACGAGCGATCTCGGCAGCACGGCGACGTTCAGCCTGCAGTGCATCCAGCAGTTCAGCTCGGGCGGCAGCTCGAGCGCGAAGAGCGACGCCGGCGAGTGAGGTCCGTCGGGCCGGTGGAGAGCGCTCACGGGCTCTCTCCCGCCGGCCCTCGGTCTCGTCCCTCGATTCTTTGAGATTCCCCGAGGCCCGCACGATGCGTCGTGTGGGCCTCGACGATTTCGGGGTTCCGCGCGAACATGGGGCGCGAGCGATGAGCACCGCGAAGAAAACGATCCTCGTCGTCGAGGACGAACCGCACATCGTCATGGGGCTTCGCGACGCGCTGGAGTTCGAGGGCTTCGGCGTCCTTTCGGCGGGCAAGGGGAAGGCGGGCATCGCGCTCGCGCGCACGGAAAACCCCGACGCCGTGATCCTGGATTTGATGCTGCCGGACATGAACGGCTACGACGTGTGCGCCGAGCTCCGTCGGCTCGCGCCGTCGCTCCCCATCATCATGCTGACCGCGCGCTCGCAGGAGACCGACAAGATCCGCGGCCTCGACGCCGGCGCCGACGATTACGTCACCAAGCCCTTCAGCGTGAACGAGCTCGTGGCGCGCATCCGGGCCCTCTTCCGGCGCGCGTCGCGCACGAGCGTGAACCCCGAGTTCGTCGACATCGGGGACGCGAAGATCAGCTTCTCCACGCACACGCTGAGGCTGCGCGGGCAAGAGCACGTCCTGTCGTTCTACGAGGTCGAGCTCTTGCGGCTCCTCGTCGAGCGCGTCGGCCAACCCGTCAGCCGCGACGAGATCCTCCAGAAGATCTGGGGGCTCGAGGCGTCGCCATCGAACCGCACCGTCGACAACTTCATCGTGAAGCTGCGAAAGAAGATCGAAAAGCACCCGGACAAGCCGGCCCACATCCTCACGGTCTACGGCTACGGCTACAAGCTCGCGACGAACGACGGCGCGTCGTGAGTCACTTCGCCGCGCCGGGGGCGACGAACACGATCTCGACGCGCTCGTTGCGCGCGCTTCGGGTCGCGTCGCCGGGATCGACGAGCGGCGCGCCGTTTCCGGCCTGTTCGACGCCGAGGCGCTTCGCGTCGGCTCCGCCTTCGACCAACGCACGAGCGAGCGTCTCGCCGCGCTTTTCGTCGACGGCCGACGCCGCTCCTTTGGCGGTGTGAACGACGACCTGGACGGCGAACGCCGGATGCGCCGCGGCGACGCGCCCGAGGTCCTTCACCGCAGCCTCGGAGGCCCGCGCGAGCTTTTCGCCGTCGAACGGCCGGCTCAACGTGACGACGACGCCGCGTTCGTCGCGCAGCGGGGGCAGGGGGCCTTCGCCCTTGGCGTCCGCGTTGGCCGGAGCGCCGCCCGCTTGCGAGAGCTCGGCGAGCAGGGCGTCGGCTTGTTCGTCGCTGGTGATCGTCGAGCGTCGCGCCTTCGTCAGCACGGCGAGGCAGCCCGCGCGCGCCCGACCCGCGGCGTCGATGGGCGCCTTGCTTCCGGCCTTCGCGGCGTCGCGTTCGACGGCCGAGACCGCGGATTCGGCGTCGCCCAGCCCCGCGATGCCTGGCGCGACGAGCTTCGCCGCCCCGCAGAGGAGCTTCGCCTGCGTCGTGAGCGTGCGCGCCGCCACCGCCCGGGCCTTCTCGCGCGCCGGATCGGCGGGCCCGCTCGCCTTCGGGAGCTCGGCCTCGCGCGCGACGCGCAGGCGCTTTTCGAGATCGTCGGCCTCGCGGTCGAGCGCCTGCCGGTCGGCGGCGAACCGCTCCTTGTCGGTGGTCGCCCGCGCGAGCGCCGTCTTCGCGTCGTCGGCTTCCTGCGTCGCGCGCACGAGCCTCGCGAGGATCGACGCGCGCCGGTACGCCGCCGTCGCGCGCTCGGAGTGGAGCTCCGCGGCCTCGTCGTCGCCGTCGTCCGCCGCCTTCTTCGCGAGCTCGACCTCCCGATCGCCGATCGCGAACCCTTCGGGGGCGGCGGTTCGATCGTCCGGGTTCCGTGCGCTCTCCTGCGCCTGCTCCGCGCTCCGTGCGTACCGTGCGCCCGTGTTCGAGCCTCCGCAGCCGAGTCCGAAGAGCAGCGCCGCGGCGATCCCGGCGCTCGTCCTCCTCTTCTTCTTCGCGAGGATCCTCGAGATGGTCACGGCGCACCTCCGTCCCGCACCGCGGCGGGCTCGGCGCGCGTCCCTTTCGGCGCCGCCTTGTCGTTCTTGTCGTTCGTCCGTTCGCTCGCGGCCTTGCTCGTCCGCGCGGGCTCTTCTTTCGTGGCGCGTTCGACCTGCTCGAGCTGCGCCTTCAGCCGCCCCACCTGCGCCGTGGCCTCCTCGAGCAACGCGCGCTCCCGATCGGACTGCGCGCCGGCGTCCATGGAGTCGCTCCGCAGGCGTGCGCCTCGCTCTTCGGCGTCGACGGCCCGGAGCAGGTCGCGCGCGGCCTCCGCCCACGTTTTCGCGAGCCCGTCGGCGAGTCGCGCGTGGGCTTCGTCGCCTTTCGCCCGGAACGCCGAGGCCCGCGCCATCGCTTGCCGAGCCCGTGCCGTCAGATCGCTCGCCATCGCCTGGCGCGGCGATGCGCTCACGCGTGCGGAGGCCTCGACGTCGGCAAGGATCGACGTCGCGGTCTCCCGGTCTTCCGGCGTCGCGCCGGCCGATCGCGCGGAGCAAAGTCCGAACGCGCCGACGGCGAGCGCCCCGGCGAAAGCCAACGTGCCCAGCACCCGCGCTCGTCGCATGGGGATCATGGTCCGCCGATTACCGTTCCCTCGAAGGCGTCGCAATGGCTTTGCCGGGACGCGCGCTGGCTCGATGGAGGTTCGAGGAGGCGGAGGGAGTTGGGAAATCCGACGAGCCACCGCTCCCCGACGACGAGCGCCGCGCGGGCACGCTCGGAGTGCAACTCACGGTTATCCACATGTGGGTAAAGGTAGTCTTATGTAAACGTTGCGAAAGCGTCTCATTCCCCAATCTCCCTTGGGCCATGAGCTCTGACGTGTCACAGCGCGTGCTTCGCAGCTTGTCGGTGCTCGTGCGCCGACCGGGGTGCCGTCGGGATGAAGCAACGGCTTGGAGGTTTCGGAATGAACGCACGCACACGGATGACTGGAGTTTCGCTCTTCTTCGCGATCGCGGCCGTGGCGTGCTCGAGCGCCACGTCGCGCAGCAGCTTCGACAGCACCAAGAGCGGGACCGATCCCGGGGACGGCGGGGCTGGGGGCAGCGAAGGGACCTTCACCCCGGGCAGCGACGGCGGCGTGGATTCGGCCAATTGCGCGGACATCCAGGCGAACGGCGATCCGAACAAGGACTACGACGGCGACGGCTACGCCCTCAAAGACGACTGCAACGAGTGCGACGTCAACGCGAACAAGGGCGCGTTCGACGTCCCCGGCAACGGCGTCGACGAGGATTGCAACGGCACGGCGGACGACGAAGTCACCGATTGCGACGCGGATCTCGACATCGCGGGGGACGATCCGTTCGACGGCGCGCGCGCCATCGGCCTTTGCAAGAAGGCGACCGACAAGTTGATGTGGGGCGTCATCTCGGCGAAGTGGACGAAGGCCGACGGCAAAGCCGCGCAGCCCGAGCCGCTCAGCGAAGGCATCCTCGGGGCCTTCGGCGTCAATTCGCCCCAAGCCGGGCAGCGCATGCTCGCCATCTCGTCCGGCAGCGCCCGTGAGCCCGGAGATCCGGACTACCACAACGTTTCGGGCTGGCAGAAAGGCGGCTTCATGGGGATTTCCACGGGGACGCCGGACGGTTACCCGAAGGATTCCCCGTCTTGCGGCTCGATGGGGTCGTTCGGCTCCTCGTACGACGGCGCGGCGCTGGTCGTGAAGGTCCGCGTGCCTTCGAACGCGAAGTCGTTCAAGTACCAGCAGAACTTCTTCACGTACGAGTTCCCGCAGTTCATCTGCAGCAACTACAACGACTTCTTCGTGACGATGATGGATCCGGCGCCGTCGAACCTGGACGATGGCAACATCGCCTTCGACCAAGACGGCAACCCGATCAGCGTCAACAACAGCTTCCTCCAGGTTTGCCAGCCGCGGACGGCCGGCGGCAAGAAGTTCGACTGTCCGCTCGGGGACGCGGCGCTCGAGGGTACGGGCTTCGAAGGTCACGCGGCGAGCGGTTGGCTCACGACCACGGCGCCCGTCGAAGAGGTCCGGGGTCAGGAAATCACCCTCGTGTGGTCGATTTGGGACCAAGGGGACGGCAGCCTCGACTCGACGGCCCTCATCGACGACTTCTCCTGGTCGCTCGACGAAGCGGGCGCGGCGACGAAGCCCACCCCCGTCAACTGAAAACCTTCGGGCGGGAACGCCGGCGCGCTCGGTGTCGGCGTTTGTCGAGCGGCGTCGTCCGTTGTCGTTGCGCCTAGCTTGACCCCGCCGCCGAGGAGCGGATACTTGGGGGGAAGCATGCCCGGGGCATCGGATGACCCCAATACCGGCGGTGAGGGGCAAGCAAGCTCCTCGCCGCTGCCGACGTTTGGCAAATACCAGCCATTCGCCAGCCTCGGTCGAGGCGGGATGGCCGACGTGTTCCTCGCCGTCGCGCATGGCCAAATGGGCTTCAACAAGCTCGCGGTCATCAAGCGGCTGCGCGCGGGGCTCGCCGACGAGGCGGCCTTCCGCCAGATGTTCCTCGACGAGGCGCGCCTGGCGGCCCGCGTCAACCATCCGAACGTCGTCCACACCTACGAGGTGGGCGAACAAGACGGCGTGTACTTCATCGCGATGGAGTACCTCGAGGGGCAGCCCCTCAACAAAGTCGTTCGCGAGGCGTCGCGTCGCGGCGAACGCCTCCACCCCGCGCTCTCCGCGCGCATCGTCGCCGACGCGCTCGCCGGCCTCGGCTACGCCCACGAGCTGCGCGACTACGACGGCCGGCCGCTCGGCATCATTCACCGCGACGTCAGCCCCCACAACATCTTCGTCACCTACGACGGGCACACGAAGCTGGTCGACTTCGGCGTGGCCAAAGCGACGCTCTCGTCGACGGAGACGGAGGTCGGCGTCCTCAAGGGCAAGATCTCGTACATGTCGCCGGAGCAGGCGATGGGCGCCCCGCTCGACGCGCGCTCGGACGTGTTCGCGATGGGCATCGTGCTCTGGGAGCTGCTCACCCAGCGGCGCCTCATGGGCGGGGAGAACGCGGCGAACACGCTGCACCGGTTGATCAACGAGCCGGTCCCGACCGTGTCGTCGGTGGTCCCGGACGTCGATCCGGCCCTCGAGGCGATCTGCGCGCGGGCCCTCGAAAAAGCGCCCGACGGTCGTTGGGCGAGCGCCTCGGCCATGCGCGATGCCCTCGAGACGTGGCTCGCGTCGCAGCCTTGGCCCGTGCGCGAAGACGCCGTCGGCCGGCAGATGACCGAGTTCTTCGCGAAGGTCCGCGAGGACGCGCAGAAGCACGTCCAGCGGCACATGGCGATGCTGACGTCCGCGGTGAACACCGAGGAGCTCCGCGCGCTCACCGCCGAGTCGATCCGCCGGCTCGAACAGAGCGGCGCCAACATCAGCGAGCAACTCTTGCGGCTCGGTCCGGGATCCGGCAGCGGCGCCGTCGCGAACTACGTGATGAGCTCGCAGGTGTCGGCGGGTGGGGCGTCGTCCCTTCCCGACGACAAAGCGAAGCGGCGCCGGCGAGTCCTGGCGCTCGCGGCCGGGTTCTTCGTGCTCGCGACGTTGCTCGTCGTGGCGTTCGGCATGCGCGAGGGGGGCGACGCCGGAGGGAAGGGTCCGAGCGCGTCGTCCGCGGTGCCGGTCCCCGTGTCCGAGCCGACGGGCCCGACACCCTACGTCGCCGAAGCCGTCACGCCGACGAGCTACCCCGCGGCCGCGTCGTCGCCGGCCGTCACGACCCCGCCGACCTCCTCGCCCGAGCCGGTGGCGGAGGCGCCCACCGCCGAGGCCCGCAAGACGACGAGCGGGCCGTCGACGAAGCCCAGCACGCGGAGCGGCGGCAAGCCGGCCCCGGCGACGTCCGAAGGCGGCAGCGGATACCTCACGATGAACGTGACGCCGTGGGCCAACGTGTTGGAACATGGCCGCATGATCTGCACGACGCCGTGCTTCAAAGTGTCGATGCCCGTGGGCTCGCACACGTTGGTCCTCGAGAATCCGGAGCGGAAGCTTCGTCAAACGACGACCGTGGTCATCAAGCGTGGGGAAGTCACCACGCGTTCCTTGGCGCTGAATTGAAAATGTCGCGTCGCTCGGGTGGGCCGAGAGAAGGCCGTGCGTCCGCGGGGGTCGTCCGCCCGCGGGGCGCTTCGTGGCTCGTCGGTGGCCTCGGCGTCGTCGCCGCGCTCGTCGCGTCGCCGGCCTGTTCGGAAGACGCGCCGCGCGCCGCCGCGCCGTCGCCGGTTCGTGTCGGTGTCTCGCTCGCGCTGACCGGCGGTGGCGTCGCGGGCAGGGGCGCCTCGCTCCGCAACGCGATCCGCGTCGCGGAGGGGCAGATCAACGCCGCGGGCGGCGTCCTCGGTCGCCCCATCGTCTTCGACGTGCAAGACGACCGTGGCGACGAGACCGCGGGCATCGTCGATCGCGTCGCGCGCGGGTTCGTCGACGAAGGCGTCGTCGCCGTGATCGGTCCCATCGGAAGCGAGCAGGTCGTCAAGACCCAATCGATCTACGCGAGCTCGCAGATCTTGCAGATCACCCCGACGGCGACGTCGCCGGACTTGTCGTCGATTCAGTCGAAGGACAAGCGCTGGCTGTTTCGCACGACGCCGAGCGACGTCCTCCAAGGCACCGCGGTCACGCTGGCGGGCAAGTCGATCTCGCTGCAAGACGCCGCCGCGACGTCCTGCAAGAAGTTGGGGATCGTGAACGTCGACAACGCGTACGGCAACGGCCTCGGCGACGTCATCGAACAGCGCTTCGGCGCCGTGGCGAGCGTGACTCGGACGAAGTTGGCGGCCACGGCCGCGGCCGACTACAGGAAGGAAGCGTCCGAGCTGCTCGGCTGGAAGCCTCAGTGCTTGGCGATCGTTTTGTACAACGACGTCGCGGTCCAGTTCCTCCGCGACTTCAAGACCGTCAACCCGTCGAGCTACGCGGAGCTCCAGAAAGCCGGCCTCTTCGTCATCGCGACGGACAGCTCGTACACGCCGAAGTTCCTCGAGCTCGGGCGGGACGATACCGCCGATCCGACCTCGTCGAACGTCGTCGAGGGCGTCTACGGAACCGCCCCCGACACGCGGCCGGAGACCGTCCAGTACAACCAATTCCGGACGATTTACGCGTCGTATTTCCCGATCGCGGAGGGCGACGACGTCCCGGTGTACGCGTCGAACACGTACGACGCGGCGATGCTCGTCGCGCTCGCCGTCCAGCGCGCGGGCACGACCGAACCCACCGCCGTCCGCAACGCCCTGTTCACGGTCGCCAATCCGCCGGGGAAGACGTTCGGCCCCGCCGAGCTCGGCGACGCCTTCGAGGCGCTCGCCGAAGGTCAAGACATCGACTACACGGGCGCGTCCGGCAACGTGGACGTCGACGCCAACGGCGACGTGCCGGGCGGCTTCATCGTCTGGAAGGTCGTCCGAAACCCGGACAAGACCGTCACGTTCGGCACGGTCGGGCGCCTGCCCGCCGAAGAGCTCACGGGGACGCCATGAATCCGCTCCGCAAGAACGCCGCGAAGACCTGGTGGCTCCGTCGGTTCGTAGCGACGGCGTTCGTCGCGCTCGTCGTCGGCGCCTGCTCGAGCGAGTCGCCGCCGTCGAGGGGTAACATCGGTATCGTCTTCCCGTCGACCGCGGCCGCCGTCGCGACGGACTATCTCCAGTTCTTCGTCTTCGATGGTCCGTCCTCGGAGGCGCAGCGTCCGACCCTCTGCCAAGATCTCATCCAGGCGCGCAAGAAGGGCGACACGCCATCGCCGACGCAAGAGAGCTCGCTCATCCACGTATGTGAAGCGCTGGAAGGCGCCGTTCCGGTGACGGTCCCCTACGGCGAGCACGCGGTCCTGGTGGTGGGGCTCCGCAACAGCAAAGACTTCCTCGTCGGTTGCACGCTCCAAACTTACGGCCAAGGCGATGCCGTCCTGCCCATCGCGCTCTCGCTCATCGACGCGAGCTCGTCGCTCCCGTCCAAGACCTGCCCGACGTTGTCCGATTTTTGTTCGGAGGCGTGCAAACCGAACTGACGCGACGACGACGAGGGGAGCGTCGGTCGCGATCCGTCAGCGGCAGCGGTCGGTGCCGCACGTCAGGATCGGCAAGAGCGACGCGCTCGTCGGCGGATCGCTCGGACGCAGGCCGAAATAGAGCGCCGTTCCACCGCCCGCGACGACGGCGCCCGCGAGGAGCCAGAACGCGGTGCTCCCGATGAACGAGCCCTCGTCGTCGCCCTTCTTGCCCTTCGCGGCGCCCGCGGCGCGGTGCTCTTCGGCGAAGAAGCTCTTCGGCGCGCGCGTGTTGCCCGTCTCGAAGACGACGTTGCCCTTCGCGTCGAGCGCCGTGGCGTAATAGTCGAGCCGCGAGCGTCCCGTCGGCGCCGCGGCGACGTCGATGTTCGTCGTCGTGTCGGAGGCGGCGGTCTCCGTCACGTACGCCCCCGAGGCGCCCCACCGGTAGCCGACGACCACGCGCTTGGCGACGCGCGTGGGGTTGCGCGCCGTGATCTTCAACGTCCCACCCGCCGTGTCGATGGACGTCGAGACGTCGATCCCCGGCACCGTGAGCAGCGAGCGGAAGCGGCCCTTCGCCTCCGAGAACGGCGCGGTCACCTTCGGGCCGAGGCTCGTGTCGACCTCGAAGGTGGGCTCGCACGTCAAGAGCTCGAAGAACGCGTCGCGCGACGCATCGGACGAACCGAGGATGGCGTTCGTGATGGCGAGGACGCGGTAGGTGCGGACGACGTCGTCGTGGCTCAACCCTCCCTTGTCGAGGGCGCGTTTGGCGGCTTCGTTCGCGTGCTCGTAGTCGAGCTTCGCGTAGAGATCCTCGGCGCTGTCGACGTCGGCGGGCGTGCTCGCGCTCGTCTCCGCCCCCGAAGTGGCGGTCGGCGCCGCGGCCGCCGGCGTGCCAGCGAGCCACGCGTGGGTGATGGCGATGGCGACGGCGAGCGCGCGGGCGCTTCGGCTTCGCGATCGGGGAGACCTCATGGGGCCGCAGGATAACGCGAGTGGGGCCCGCGGCGAAGAAAGGTCGACGCCCGGTCGTTCTCGCGGCTCGCCGGCCGGTCCACCGGCCCGGTTGCCAGCGCGTTCGGTCCGCCGTACATGCCCCGCATGCCGAGCGAGCCGCCCCGACCGTCTTCGACGCGCCGCGCGACGTGGGACGAGTATTTCATGAACATCGCGCGCGCCGTCGCCACCCGATCGACGTGCGACCGCAAGCACGTCGGCGCCGTCATCGTCCGCGACAAGTCGATCCTCGCGACGGGGTACAACGGCTCGATCCGCGGCCTCCCGCATTGCGACGACGAAGGGCACCTCATGGAGGACGGCCACTGCGTGCGCACCGTGCACGCGGAGGCCAACGCCATCGTCCAGGCGGCCCGCCACGGCATGCGCATCGAAGGCGCGTCGATCTACGTGACGGCGTCGCCCTGCTGGGGGTGCTTCCGCCTGATCGTGAACGGCGGCCTCGTGCGCGTCGTTTTTGGCGAATTTTACCGTGATCCTCGGGTCTTCGAGCTCTCCGAGCGCCTCCACATCGAGCTCGTCGACGGCTCGAAATTGGGGCTGCTCGGCGGTTCCTGACCCTCGCCGCGCTCACGACGTCGTCGAACGTGCGATACCGCCCTCCCTGGACAGGCGGTCCGCCGCTGCGCAAGCTTGTTTCGAATGCGATGACGTCGGGACGCGATTCGCTCTACGGAGAAACGATCGTCTGGGAAGGCGGGCCGAAGGCCACGTCGGTGCCTCTGCCGTTCAAGATCGTCACCGTCGTGAGCGCGGTCGCGTCGCTCGTCGCGCTCTCGTTCGCCATCGTCGTCGCGCGCGGGCTCTCGCAATCGGCGGCCGGCCTCGTTTTATTTTCGGCGTGGTGCGCGACGCTCGCGCTCGGCGCCTGGCGCTTGCCGCTCTGGTTCCAAGCGAGCGTCCGCTACGTCGTGACGGACAAGCACGTCATCTGGCGGCGCGGGCGGCTCCGTCGGACGATGGATCGGAGCGCGATTTCCTACGCCGTCATTCGGTGGAACCCGCGCATCGCCGGCGTCGGTGACTTGGTGCTCGAACGCGCCGTGCCGACGGGGGCGCTCCGGCGAACGCTCCGCCTCACGTTCTCGAACGTCGAGGCGCCCGACCGCCTCTGGGCCGTCGTTCGCGGGGTCACGCCGGGCGCGCCGCTCGGCGACGGCAGCCGCCCGCTCGCGCAGCGTTTGGACGAAGGCGAGCGCGTGCTCTGGACGGCCTCCCCCCACGCTTCGCGCTGGACGACGCGCCGCATGGGGACGGCCGCGGCCGCCGGCGCGACGCTCGGGGCGTTCGGCGCGCTCGTCGCCCTCGCGCTGCCGCCATTGGTGCGCGTGCTCCGGCTCCACGCACTCGCTCCGGCGCTCGAGGTGCTCTTCGTGGGCGGCGTCGCGCTCGCGGCGCTCTTGCTCGCGGTCGTCGCGATCGGCATCGGCTACGTGTCGATCGTCCGCCCGATCCGACTCGCCAAGGTCACCCGCTACTTCGTGACGGACCGGCGCGTCCTCATCCGCCGAGGGACCGAAGAGCTCCACCTCGACCGCCGGCACATCGCCTACGTCATCACGGCGCCGCGGCGATCGCTCGTCCAGGGCCGGGATGCGGCGCGCCGCGACCTTTTCCTGGTCCTCGACGGCCCCCAGGCTCGGGCGTTTTCCCCGAGCGGCGCGTTCGGCGGACCGGACGAGGAGCGCCTCGTCCCCATGTTTTCGGCCATCGACGACGCCGATACCGCGACCGAGCTCCTGCACGTGGGCCGGATTTCGCTGACCGAAGCACGCAAGGCCGCTTGAGCGCCGTCCTATGGTAAGACGTGGGCCGTGGTCGACGTCGGCCAGATCATCAGCGGGAAGTACAAGCTGCTTCGCCTCCTGGGCGATGGCGGCATGGGGGCCGTGTACGAAGCCGAGCACCTCGGTCTCGGCACCCGCGTCGCCATCAAGGTGCTCCACGCCGACATGGCCCACCGCGCGGGGCTCAACGAGCGCTTCCTCCAAGAGGCGCGCGTGTCCGCGCAGATCCGGAGCCCGCACGTCGTCTCCGTCACGGACGTCGATCGCACGCCCGACGGCGTCGCGTACCTCGTCATGGAGCTCTTGCACGGCGAGCCGCTCTCGAACGTGCTGCGCCGCGAATCGCGGCTGACGCCCGAGATCGCCTGCAAATACACCCTTCAGATCCTCGAAGCGCTCGAGGCGGCGCACGCCCTCGGCGTCATCCATCGGGATCTCAAGCCCGACAACGTCTTCGTCACGTTCGAGGGGGGGCGCGCGGTCCTCAAGCTGATCGACTTCGGCATCGCGAAGCTGAAGCGCGAACAAGGCGACACCGGCACCGCGAAGAACCTGACCGTCGCCGGCATGCTCATGGGGACGCCGGAGTACATGGCGCCCGAGCAAGCGTACGCCGCGGACAAGGTCGACGTTCGCGCCGACGTCTACGCGGTCGGCGCCATGCTCTACGAGATGCTCTCGGGGCGGACGCCGGTGTCGGGGGACGATCCGCGCGTCGTCATCGGGAAGGTGGAGCGGGGCGAGGTCGTGCCGCTCGTGCACCTGGCCCCCGAGACGCCGCCGGAGCTCGCGGGCCTCGCGCACCGCGCGATGGCACCGAAGCCGGAGCTGCGCTTCGCGTCGGCGACGGAGATGCGGCTGGCGATCGAGGCGTTCGTCGCGGGCAAGCGACCGGGGACCGTGAAGCTCGCGCAGGCGCCGGCCGAGGTACTCGCGCTGCCGCCCATCGGCACGGGCACGGTCATGGGGGCGCCGGCGGACGCCGTCCTCGCGAGCGCGCCACGCCACACCATGCAGGGCGATCTCGGGCAGGGGCCACCGCCGGAGGCGTTTTCGCCGATGGGGTCGCCGCACGCTCCGGCACGTCACGCCCCCGCGAACCACGTGAACGTCGGCGGGCCGTCCGGGCATCCGCCGGTCCACGTCGTGCCGTACGCGCTGCCCGGAGGGGAAGCGTCGCGTCCGCGACGGGGAGGTCGAGGAGGGAAGGGGCTCATCGTCGGGCTCGCCGTCCTCGCGCTCCTGCTCGGTGCGGGGGCGGTCGTCGCGTACGTGCTCGGGACGCGCACCCCAGAGCCCGTCGTCGTGACGTTCCCGACGAGCCCGACGGCGACGAGCCCGACGACACCGGCGACGACTCCCGCGCGCCCCACGGACACGGCCGCTCCGCCGCTCACGGGCGCGACGCCGACGCTTCCGACCACGACGCCGCTGACGCCTCCGCCGCAGACGACGGCGACGACGGCTCCTCCGCACACGACGTCCACGGCCACCGCGAGCGCCACGCCGTCGACGACCACCACGATCCCGCCGTTCACCTTCCCCTCGGCGCTCCCGAGCGGGTTCCCGTCCGCGCTCCCGAGCGGCTTTCCGTCGACCCTCCCGAGCGTCATCCCTCTTCCGAGCGGGTTTCCTCAGCTCCCGTGGGGCGCGCCGACGCCCGCCCCGTCGTCGTCTCCGTGAGCTATCGTTCCGGGGCTCGATGAAAGGGCGGCTCCCCGAATCCCTCCGGTCGTTGGCCGGCGTCTTTCGCGCGCACGTCGAACCGTGGCGGCTGCGCGCGTGCGCCTCGTGGTTCGTCTTCGTCGTCACCGCCGCGTTGCTCGTCGCGCGCCAAGGGACCGCGCGTTCGCGTACCCTGGCGATCGGGCTCCTCGTGCTGTCGGTGTTGCCGGCGATCGTCCTGCGGGGCTTCGATTTTTACGTTTTCCGTCGTCCCGCACGCGCGATTCGACACCTCGTCGGACCCGCGTTCCGCGACGTCGGCGATCGCGCGATCCGTGCGCTCTCTCTCCTCGATCGCGAATCGGAAGGGACGTCACGCTCGCTGGCGAACTTGCACGTCGAGCGGAGCCTCGCCGCGCTGCCGGCCGAGCACGTTCGCGCGCGGGCAGGGCGATTCGCCACCGTTTTCGGCGTGCTGACCGCCGCGCTCGTGGTGGGGACGTTCGCGCTCTCGGCCACGAACCTCTGGGGCATGTTCGAGGGGATGGACGTCCTCCTCGCGCGCGGCGGCAAGGCGCCGTTCTCCGCGGATTGGCTCGAAGATCTCGAGCTCCGCGCGCGTCCACCCGACTACCTCCACCAAGACGAACGCTCCCTCTTCGCGTACGACGAGGCCTTCTTGCCGCGAGGCTCGCTCGTCACGGTCCGCGGTCGGCCGCTGCACGCGGGGCGAAGGCTCTTTTTGACGGACGGCACGGTGGAGATCCCGTTCGTCGAAGACGGCACGGGGCAGGTCGTGGCGCGCTGGCCGCTCGCGGAGTCCGCCCAGCTACGCGTGTCGGCGCGCTTCGGCGACGTCGTCGTGGAGGAGCCGCGCGCGACGTTCATCGAGTCGGTCGGACGTTCATCGAGTCGGTCGCCGATCGCGCGCCCGAGGTCGTCCTCGAAGGGGCACCGAAGCGTATCCTCCTCGGCGAGTCGGACACGTCGACGGGCGGGGATACGACCGACATCCCGATCCACTACGTCGCCTCCGACGATCACGGCCTCCGGGAGGTGCACCTCGTGCTCCGCGCGGGGGCCCGCGAGGATCGGCGCGTCCTGGCGCACCTCGACGGTGAGACGACGAACGACCGCGGAGGGCACCTCCTCCGCGCGACCGATCCGTTCATCAAGAAGAGCCACGCGCCCGTCGAGATCCGCGTCGAGGCCAAGGACGCCGATCCGGTGACGGGGCCGAAATGGGGCGCGAGCGAGGCCATCCTCGTCGTGCCGCCGAACGTCGGCGAGCCGGAGGCGCGGAGGTTCGAGGCCTTGCGCGACGTGCGAAACGTCTTCGTCGACATGCTCGCGTGGCAGATGGCGAACCGCGTGCCGACCGATCCGGTCAAGCGACGCGCGTTCCTCGAAGAAGAGCGCCGGCGCTACGACGAAGGTCGCGAGCACCTCGAGCGCGCGCTCACGGCCTCGCACGCCGGAGCGCGCGTGTCGGGCCGCCTCCCCGCCGTGCTGCGCGGGCGCCTCCGCAAGCTCGGAGACGCCGTGACGAACGAGTCGCGCTCGCCGAGCTCGGCGGCCCACGACGCCGTCGTCCGCGCGACCGAACGGATGACCCTCGTGGTCGACGCCGTCCTCCAGGGCCTGGCCCTGCGCGATGCGCGGTCGACGGCCAAGGAGCTCGCCGACGTCGCCGACGATCTGTCGCTCGCGGCGACGCTCGCGCAAAAGCCCGCCGAGCGAGCCCGCGCGGAGCAGCGCATGGATGCCTCCGTGCTCGTGCTCGAAGGCGGCGGCCGTTCGCTCCTCCGGCTCGCGTCCTTGGGCCGCGATCTCGGTGGGATCGTCGCGATGGACCTGCGCCGCATCGCGCGCGCGCGCACGGTCGACGGCGCCGGCAGCTCGCCGGATTTCGTCCACGCCGGGCTCGCGGCGCAGGATTTGGCGGCGCGCCTGCGGCAGCCGGATCCTTCGTTCGGGGCGTCCGGCGGGCGGCCCGCGCAAGCCGGCGGTGAGTCCGGGGGCGGGCAGGGGACCATGTCTTCGGACGAAGGCGGCGAGGGCGACGACGTCGAGCAGGCCTTCAACGAAGCGGCGCAGGAGCTCGAGCGGCTCGCCGCCGAGCACGCGGGGCAGATCGGCAAGGTCGAGCAATCCATCGCGCGGGGCTTGACCGACGACGATCGGCGCGCGCTCGCCGAGGAGGGCCGCAAGCACGCCGAGAACGTCCGCGAAGCGGTGCGGCCGCTCCCGAGCATCGGCGGCGGCAGCGACACGTGGAGCAGCAAAGGATCCATCGCGCGCGAGCACGCCGAGCAGATGGCGCGCGCACTCGAAGACGGAAACGTCGCCGACGCCGTGCAGAGCGGTCGCAACGCCGCGAGCGCGCTCGAAGAAGCCCGGCGCGCCGCGGAGCGCGAAGCACGGTTCGGCGATCGCGGGGCCGCGCGGACGACGGAGCAGGCCCAGAAGAGGCTCGAGTCGGAGCTCGCGTGGGCGGACAAGCAGCTCGAGCGCGTCCGCAAGCGCGCGGCCGAGAGCGCCGGCGCGGAGCTCCGCGAGCACGGCGACGCCGAGCGAAAGCTCGCCGAGCGCGTCGGAGAGCTCACGCGCCGCGGGCGGCAGCAAGAGGCGATGCCGACACCGGCCCTCGATGCCCTTCAAGAGGCCGAACGGGCGGCCCGCGAGGCGGCGCAGGCCCTCGAGCAAGGCCAGGCCGATCGCGGCCTCGACCGGCAACGCGAAGCGCAGCAGCACCTCGAGGCCGCGGAGAACGCCCTGGGCGAGGGCGACGGTGAACACGGCGACGGCGCGGCGGACGGGCGACCGAGCGAAGGGCGCGCCGACATCCCGAAGGCCGAAGATCACAAGGGGCCCGAGGAGCTCCGCCGGCGCATCTTGAAGGGGCTCGGTCAGCCGGCCGGCCCGGGCTTGAAAGGCGCGGTCAAGCGCTACGCGGAGGGCCTCTTGCGATGACGTCGATCGGAACGAACGCCAAACGGCGGCTCGCCCTCGCCGCGCTCGCCCTTGGCGCGATCCTCGCCGGCTTCGTGCGCCCCACGCGTGTCTTGGCCGATCCGCCGCCGAGCCAAACCGCGTCCGGCGCGACGCCGCAGCTCCGTCTGCCGAGCCTCGCCGGGCGCGCGAACGAGCGCATCCTCGCCCTCGATTTCGACGGCGCGCGCGCGCTGCTCGCCGGGGCCGATCCGAACGATCCCCTCGTCGTCCTCACGAAGGCGCGGCTCGCGCTCTACGAGGAGGATTGCGATCTCGCGGCGTCGCTCATGTCCCGTCCGAACGTCCCGCAGGACGACGAAGCCCGGCTCGTCACCGAGGTCGCCCGCGGGTGCGCCCGCGTCACGGCCGCCACGCTGCGCATCGACGACGCCGAGCACGGCATCGTCTTTCGCTTCCAGAACGACGAGGATCGCGCGCTCGTCCCCCTGCTCGCCGACACCGTCGTCAAGGCGCGGGCCTCGCTCGCGCGCGACTTGGGCGTCACGTGGACGGCGCCGACGCGCATCACGGTCGTGCGCGATCTGCTCTCCTTGAGCGCGATGACCGGCCTTCCGTACAAGTCCGCGCAGACGACGGGCACGGTGGCCGTCGCCAAATGGGGGCGGGTGACGATCCTCTCGCCGCGCGCGAGTCGCCACGGGTTCCCGTTCCGAGACACCCTCACGCACGAGCTGACCCACCTCGCGATCGCGATGCAGACGCTCGATCGCGCGCCGCTCTGGCTC
Source organism: Labilithrix sp. (assembly GCA_044226145.1). Taxonomy (GTDB): domain Bacteria; phylum Myxococcota_A; class Polyangia; order Polyangiales; family Polyangiaceae; genus Labilithrix. Next base: position 19,231 of record JBGAHN010000055.1, read on the forward strand.
CACGAAGGCGTCGCGCGCCGCGAAGAGACCCGCTGGCGCGAGCCCGGGATCTTCGACGACCGCCCCTCGCCGGAGAGCGTCGTGCTCCGAGGCATCGAAATGAAGCTCGACCTGCCGCTCGACAAGCTCGGCCCGTCGATCGCCATGCTCCCCGGCGCCGAGGCCGCCACCGTCGCGGTCGCCGAGGTCACGAGCTTCGTCCGCTTCTTCGTGCGGAGCATGGGGCCCGACGTGCTACCGAAGCTCCTCGTCGCGCTCCGCGAGGCGAAGACGGTGGACGCCGCCCTCCAAGAGGTGAGCGGGCAGACCCTCGCGCAATGGGACACGCGCTGGCGCGCCGAGCTCGCCGCGATCCCCAAAGAGCCGCTCTCCCCCTTGCTCGGGCTCGGGCACGCCCCGCCGGGGCTCCGCGATACCCGCGAGCGAGTCCGCCTCGCCGAGCTGCTCTTCGGGCGCGAGCACCCGCACGAAGCGCGCGCCTCGCTCGACAAAATCGCGCCCGAGCTCCTGGCCGAGCCGAGCCTCCGCTACATCCGCGCGCGCGTCCTCGAGGCGGACGACGACGTCCCGGCCGCCGCCGCGCTCGTCGAGCGGCCCGAAGACTGGATCGCGAGCTTCGGCCCGTGTTGGGCCATGCGCGCCCGTTTGGCGCATGGCCGCGGCGACGCCCCCGTCGCCGAAAGCGCGACCTTCGAGGCCCTCGCGCACGATCCCTTCGCGGTGGAAACGGCCTGCGGCGTCCTCCCGAAGGACGCGGCCGGCGCCGTCGTGGACGATCCGGTGCGCCGAGCGCTCTGCGAGGCCGCCCGCGCCCGCGGTGAACCGGACATCGGCGGTGATTGACGACCGGTTCTCGCGTATTGTCCCCTGTGAAGGGCTTCCCTTCACCCACATTTGTCCACGCATGGCTCGGATTTGACCGAACCCTCGCGGTGCCGGCATAATCGGAGACTCGGTGTTCCGGGGGAAAAGCTGGCGACGCGAGATCGAAGGAGCGAAAGCGGTTTGAACGCGATCACGTACGCCACCGCCCAATTGTTGCGTGTGCTTCCCCGGACGAAGATCACGCGCGCCGTCGGCCGCCTCGCCGACTACGCATGGCCCGATCCGGTCGGAAAAGCCGTCGTCGATTTGTACTGTCGTGCCTACGACGTCACGCTCGACGAGTGCCAGAAGACCTCGGGGTTCGCGAGCTTCGACGAATTTTTCACGCGCGAGCTGCGCGACGGCGCCCGGATCCTCCCGGACGATCCGTCGATCGTCGTGAGCCCGGCGGACGGACGCATCGATTCGCTCGGCCCGGTCGACGGCCGCGCGTTCGTCGTGAAAGGCCGTCCGTACGGCGTCGACGAGCTCGTCGGTGACGCCGACGAAGCTCATCGGTACGAAGGCGGCCTCGGCTGCATCGTCTACCTCTCGCCGCGCGACTACCACCGCGTCCACGCGCCGGTCCCCGGCAAGATCTCGGTGGTTCGCTCGATGCCGGGCGACTACTACCCGGTCAACGAGATCGGCGTCCGGCACGTCCCGAACCTCTTCGTCCGCAACCGCCGCGTCGCGATCGTCATCGACACGCCCGAGGAGACCGGGCTCGGCCGCGTCACGATCGTCATGGTCGCGGCGATGGTCGTCGGGCGCATCACGGTGAGCGGCATCGACGCCCGCGACGTCCCCTATGGGGTCCACACCCTCGCGCGGCCCCTGACGGTCGAACGCGGCGACGAAATCGGCATTTTCCGCCTGGGTTCCACCGCGGTCGTGTTCTTCGAGCCGCGCGCCAAGCTCGATTGGCTGGTGTCGGAAGGTCCCGTGCGCTTCGGGCAGCCTCTCGGTCGGCGGATCTCGGGCGCCCATGGAGGAGGCAAGAAGGGCGGATGAGCGACGGTCCCTCGAAGCTCGCTCCTGGCGCACAGGTGCTCGACGAGGTGAGCCTCGGCGACAGCGAGCGCGCGTTGCCGGAGGTCGTCGCAAAGAAGGCCGTGTCGTCGCCGCCTCGTCCGTCGGTCGCCGAGCCGCCGCGTCCGCGCCACGGCTCCGTCGTGCCGGCCGACGGCGGCGCGAAACGCGCGTCCCAGCGCCCTTCGTCCGACGCCGATCTCAAAGACACGAAGAAGCGCGGGCGCATGACCCTGCGGATCCCCGACGACGAGGTCGTGCGCCCGAAGGATCCGCCGAGCGGTCGCGATCTCTCGGACGAGATCATGACGCCGCTGCAGCCGAGCCGGATCATCGCCATCAACGCCGAGCCCTCCGAGCCGTCGCACGACGTGAACGGCGCGGAAGCGAAATCGAGCCCGGCGTTGGGGATCGACCACGAGCAGGAGCGCGGCTGGACGCCCTACCAGCCGCCGGTCGCCCCGCAAGCGTCGCCGCTGGTCGCCCCGCACGTTCCTTCGTCGCCGATCGCGGCGCGCTCCGCGCCCGTGTCGGAAGAGATCCCGATCGACTTCACGACCGATCCCGACGTGGTCGCGGCCCCGGACACGGCGCCTCGGGCCCCCGTGTTCGATTCGGCTCGCGCGTTCGACTCGGAGGAAATTCGCCTCGACGACGTCGACGGCGAGCGTGCGACCGATCCCGGCGCGTCGCCGGAGGCCGCCGAGGAGGCCGAGGTGTCGGTCGACGATCTGGTCAGCGTCGACTCCGCGCCGACCCCGCGTCCTCGACCGGTCGCTCTCGCGTCCGCGCAGCCTTCATCGCCAGCCGCCGTGGCTCCCGCGCCCGCCTCGGCGTCCGCGCAGCCTTCGTCGCCGGTGGTCACCCCGGCGGCCGCACCGTCGCCGGTCACGCCTTCGCTCTCTCCGTCGCCCGTTTCCGTGCCCAACGTCGCGGTGGCGGCGCCGTCGTCACCGGTCCTCGCGGGAGCGCCCGTGCTCGCGCCGCCGGTGGGCGCCTTCGCCCCTCCACCGATGAGCGAGGCCGCGGCGACGCGGAAGAAGGGCAAACCCTGGTGGGAAGAGCTCTTCAACGACGACTTCATCCGCACGCAGGTGAAGCTCTCGGACGCGGACATCTCCCGCGAGGTCGACTTCATCGAAGACAGCCTGGGCTGCGAGGCCGGCGCGACGCTCCTCGATCTCGCGTGTGGGACGGGACGCCACGCCGTCGATCTCGCGAGCCGCGGCTACCAGGTGGTCGGCTTCGATCTGAGCCTGGCGATGCTGGCGCGCGCGAGCGACGAGGCGCAGGATCGCAAGCAGAAGATCAACTTCGTCCAGGGCGACATGCGCGAGATGCAGTTCGAGGAGGCCTTCGACGGCATCTTCGCGTGGAACACGAGCTTCGGCTTCTTCGACGAAGAGAAGAACAACGCCGTCATCGCGCGTGTGCACCGGGCGCTCAAGAAGGGGGGCCAGTTCCTCCTCGACGTCGCCAACCGCGACTACCTCGTGCGGCAAGCGCCTTCGCTCGCGTGGTTCGAGGGAGACGGTTGCATCTGCATGGACGAGATGCAGATCGATTTCATCACCAGCCGCATGCGCGTCAAGCGCACGCTCATGATGGACGACGGCCGCACCAAGGAGATCGAGTATTCGATCCGCCTCTACTCGCTCCACGAGCTCGGCAAGATGCTCCACGACAACGGGTTCCGCGTCGCCGAAGTCAGCGGCCGAACGAGCACGCCCGGCGTCTTCTTCGGATGCGAGTCGCCGCGCACGCTGATCCTCGCCGAGAAACGCTGAGCGGAGCTCCGAAAAACCCGTGAGAGCTTGCATCCTCGTCGGTGACGCCGGTGAAGAGAAGGTCGAGGCGACCTCCGACTACGCCGCGCTCGAGCGCGCGCACGCCGAGGGCCGGACGTTCTGGGTCGAGCTCGACGAGCGCGACGACGAGGGCACGCGCTTCCTCGAGAAGACGCTGAAGATCCACCCGCTCGCGATCGAGGACGTGTGGAACGACGTCAGCCTCCCGAAGATCGACGACTTCGACGACTACCTGCAAATCGTCGTGCAGGGCGTGCGCCGCGCCGACGCGGTAGGAAACGATGTTCCGCTCGAGCTGACCGAGCTCGATTTGCTCATCGGCAAGAATTTCCTCGTCACCCACGCGCACGACGAAAAAGCGTGCGCCATCCTCCCCGTCCAAACCGAGCTCTCGCGGAGCGCGCGCCTCTTGAAGAAGGGCCCGGCGTGGGTCGCGCACGCGGTGCTCGACCGGATGATCGACGAGTACCTGCCGCTCATCGAACGCTTCGACGATCAGTTCGAGGAGCTCGAATCGACCATCCTCGGCGATCCGGCGTCGATGCGCGAGAGCACGGACATCATCCCGCGCATCTTGCGCATCAAGCGCAGCCTGCAGATGCTCCGCCGCGTCGCCATCTACCAGCGCGAGATCCTCCTGCGCCTCGCGCGGACCGAGTTCGACGAAATCCCTCACGATCTCGCGCCCTTCTTCCGCGACGTCTACGACCATTTCGCCCGCGTCACCGAGCTCGTCGACAGCTATCGCGATTTCGTCGCGAGCTTGCTCGAGGCGCACCTGAGCTTGCAATCGAACCGCATGAACGAGGTCATGAAGCGCCTCACGATCATGTCGACGATCATGCTGCCGCTCACGATGATCGCGGGCGTCTACGGCATGAACTTCGAGCACATGCCCGAGCTCAAATGGCTGTGGGGGTATCCCTTCGCGCTCGGGTTGATGGCCGCCGTGGCCATCGCCATTCTCTACGGCTTCAAACGCAAACGCTGGATCTAAGGCCGCTGGATCTGAGGCGCGTCCTTGCAGCAGCGCGTCCCCGTCTCGGCGCCCGCGTAGACGTCGTCGTGGCCGATCTGGAACTGGCGGCAGGCGTGCCGGCTCGGGATCCACCACGAGCCTTTGAGGACCTCCTTCCAGCCCATCTTCGAGCCGCGTCCGGGACCGTCGGCGCGGGTCCACTCCTCGACGTTGCCGGCCATGTCTTGCACGCCGAAGGGGCTCGCGCAGGCCGCGTGGGAGCCCACCGCCTCGCGGTGGTCGATGAGGTGGCCGATGCGACCAATGTCGCTCGTTCGATCGACGTTGCACGCGTCGCCGTCGCGCTCCCAGCCGTAGGGGTAGGGGCGCATCTCCTCGCCTTCGCAGGCGAAGACCCACTCGCTCTCGCGGCAGAGGCGCGCCCCCTCCGCTTCGCAGAGCGCCTTCGACGCCGTCCACGACAAGAAATGTTTGGGCAGCGTGCCATCCGTCTCGGTGCGTTCGGTGCGATCGATGCAGAAGCGCCGACGCACGCGCGGTCCCTTGCACGTCGCCTCGCGCGCGTACCGTTTGCACCGGAAATGCGCGTAGCGGCTCGACGGCGGGTCCATCCACTCGAGGCAACGATGCTCGACCTCCGGGCACGCGTCGCCCTCGACGAGCACCATGCCTTCGGGGCACGCCGCGCCCGAGTCCGCCGTCGTGTTCCCCGCGGTGCGTCCAACGAGCTCCTCCGTCGCGGAGAGCGCCGCGTTCGGGGAGGCCGTCGTCGCGCTGGGCGCCGGCACCGTCGCGATGCGGAGCGTCGCCGTTGCCGATCGCTCGACGTCATCGGTGCGGCCACGCGCGCAACCGAAGAGACCCACCGCGAAAAGCACGGACATCGAGCCGACGCGCACCATGTGGGACGTTCGGTTAGCTCATCTTCGGACGCGCACCAAACGCTGCGTCGTTCCCAAACGCTGCGTCACTCCCAAACGCTGCGTCATTCGTAGCGGACGGCGACCACCGTGAGCTCCACTTCGCCGTTCGGCCGCCGCACGACGACGCTCTCCCCCTCGCTCCGCTTGAGGAGCGCCCGTCCGATCGGCGACTCGAAGCTGATCTTCCCGCGCGTCAGATCGATCTCGTCGCTGCCCACGATCTGGTACGTCGACGTTTTGCCGTCTTCGTCTTCGACCTCGACGGTCGCGCCGAAGAACACCCGATCGCGCTCGCCGGCCGGTCGCTCCTTCGGATCGACGACGGTGGCGAACTCGAGCCGCTTCGTCAGGAAATGAATCCGCCGATCGATCTCGCGGAGCTTCTTCTTCCCGTAGATGTACTCGGCGTTCTCGCTCCGATCGCCTTGCGCGGCGGCGTCGGCGACGTCTTGGACGATCGCCGGCCGCTGCGCGCGGAGGCCCGCGAGCTCGGATTGCATGCGTTTGGCGCCTTCGCGCGTGAGGTAGATCGGCACGACGGGACCTCGGTCAGGCGTGGAGCCGCTCGAGTTCGAGCTTCGAGAGCAAAATGTCGAGCGCCCACGGCCTCCCCGCGCCCATGGGCAGATCGAGGATCGCGCGTGCGATCGCTTGGCGCGACGCGTCCGGCGGAAAGGAGAGGACGGCCCAGCGCGCTTCGGGGCCGTTCCCCCAACGTCGGCCGGCCTCGAGGGTGACGCGCCGCGAACCCATGCAGATGGCGACCGTCGTCTTCGGTGGCCGCACGAGCGCCACGGCGCGTTCGGCGAAGGTCATGCGGTCGAAGTCTTCGTCCGAGCGTTCCGCGAAATCGCGCGATTCCTCGCGGTGTTCGAGCTCGATGCGCGGCATGGCTCCCGAGTGTAGCGAGGGAATTCGACGATCGTCGAGGGCGGCCTGCGAACGTCGCTCGCAAAGGCCCGGAAACCGATAGAATGCCTCCGCTCGCTCGACCGAGCGCCTTGAACCGACCCCTCGCGCGGCCCTCGTCGTCGCTCGCGCGAACCTCCTGGAGCCTTTCGCATGCGCACCCACCTCCTCGCTCGCTGCTTCTTCGTGCTCGCAGGGACGCTCGCCGTGGCGTGTGGCGGCAAGACGCCGCCGAAGGAACCGGTCGTCGACGAGACGGTGGCCGACGCAGGGGCCGAAGACGCCGCGCCGCCGGAGCCGCCCGCGCCGAAGTCGCTCTACGAGCGCGTCGGCGGCAAAGAGATGCTCGCGAAGATCACCGATTCCTTCCTCAAGAACGCCCAAGCGAACGACGTCATCAAGAAGCGCTTCGCGAAGCTCCCCAAGGGCAAAGAGAAGCTCGCGAAGTTCGGCCAGGACCTCGTCGATCGACTTTGCCGGGAGGCGGGGGGTGACTGCGCCGGCGCGAGCGAAGAGACGAAGCCCGGCGACAAGGGAACGAAGATCGGCGAAGCGGAGTGGACGGCCTTCGTCTCCGCTTTCAAGGCCGCGCTCGACGAGCACGAGATCGGCGAAACCGAGCAAGACGACTTCATCGCGCTGCTCGCTCCGATGCACGACGACCTCGTCGAAGCCAAGCCCAAGGGAAAGAAATAGGAGCTCGCCATGAAAGTCGCGTCGGACGCCATCCTGAAGGCCGATCAAGCGGCCTACCTCGAACGCCTCGAACCCGCGCGCGACGCGCTCCTCGCCGAGATGGAGCGCTACGCCGCCGAGCACCGCGAGCCGATCAGCGATCCCGAGGTCGCCTCGTTCCTCGCCGTCGCCGTGCGCGCCGCGGCGCCGAAGAGCATCGTCGAGGTCGGGACGAACATCGGCTACGGCGCCATCGTCCTCGCGCGCGCCGCGGGGAAGGGCGCGCGCGTCGTCACCGTCGAAAAAGACCCGAAAAAAGCCGAGGTCGCGCGCGGGTTCGTCGCCCGCGCGACGTCGTCGAGCGACGGCGCCATCGCCGAGGTCGACGTGCGCTGCGCGGACGCGCTCGAGGAGCTCGCGCGCCTCTCGGGGCCGATCGACTTCGTCTACGTCGACTGCGTCAAAGAGGACTACCCCGCGTACCTCGACCTCGTGCTGCCCAAGCTCTCGGACAAGGCCGTCATCGTGGCCGACAACGTCCTGTGGATGGGATTCACGGCCGCGTCGGACGTCCCCGAGAAGGAGGCGAAGCGCGTCGCGGCCCTCCGCGTCTTCAACGAGAAGATCACGACCCATCCCGAGCTACGCGGCGTGATTCTCCCGCTCGGCGATGGCGTCGCCTACGCCGTCCGGCGCTGAGCTCCGAAGTCCCCCGCCACGGCGCGCGCCGAACACGTCGCCGTCACAGCGCCAGGAATACGAGCGAGGCGCGGGTTCGTCCCCGCGCCTCGTCCACCGACGTCAGAGCGACATCGCCGCCGAAGCCGCCGGCGCTTGCGCGTGCGACTCGTTCGACGGCGCCGGCTGATCGGCCGGCCGCTTGTAGCCGCACTCCTTGTCCGCGCACGCGATCATCGGCTTGGCCTTCGTGCCGGCCATGACGAGGAACTTCGCGTCGCACGCCGGGCACGGCTCGGGGATCGGCTTCTGCCAGAGCTTGAAGTCGCACTTGACCGTCTCGTCGGCGTAGCGGCTGCACCCGTAGAAGGTCTTGCCGCCCTTCTTCTTCGGCCGCACCTCGATGAGATCGCCGCCGCACTTCGGGCACGCCACGCCGAGCGGGACGGGCCGCGCGTTCTTGCACTGCGGGTAGCCCGTGCACGAGAGGAACTCGCCGTAGCGCCCGCTGCGGATCACCATCGGCTTTCCGCACTTGTCGCAGTCGACGCCCGCCTCGCGCGGCTTCGCGCCGTTGCCGTCTTGCCCGAGATCGCGCGTGTTCTTGCACTTCGGGTAGTTCGAGCAGCCGAGGAACCAGCCGTTCTTCGACCAGCGCTTCATCATCTCGCCGGGCGGGAGCTCGCGGAGCTTCGCGTCTTCGCTCTTCGGTCCGCACACCTCGCAGATCTCGCCGGTGGGTTCGGGCTCGGGGTTCCAGCGCTTGCCCTTCTTGCTCTTGTCGAGCTGCTCGCGGAACTTCTTGTAGAACCGCGTGAGGAGGACCGTGCGCTCCTCGGTGCCGGCTTCGACGGCGTCGAGCTCCAATTCCATGCTCGACGTGAACATGGGGTCCATGAAGTCGAGCTCGCTGCCGACGAGGCCGTCGACGACCATCTTGCCGAGCAGCGTCGGCCGGAAGCTCCGCCCGTCGACCTTCTCGACGTAGTCGCGCGCCTGCACCTTGCTGATGATCTCGGCGTACGTGCTCGGCCGACCGATGCCGCGCTCCTCGAGCTCCCGCACGAGCGAGCCTTCGTTGTAACGCGGCGGCGGCTGCGTGAACTTCTGCTCGGCCACGACCCCCGGCTTGACGAGCTCCAGCGCCTCGCCCTCCGCGAGCTCCGGCAGCATGGCCTCGGCGTCGCCGTCCTCGCGCGCGCCGTCCTCCGCCTTGTCCTCGCCGTCGCCGGCTTGCGGCGTCTCGGTCGCGCCGTAGACCTCGAGCCACCCGGCGAACTTGAGCACGCGACCGCTCGCGCGCAGGCCATAGACGCGCGTGCCGTCCTTGTCGGCCTTCGCCGTCGCCTCGACGTCCACCGAGGTCTGATCGAAGACCGCGTCCTTCATCTGGCTCGCCACGAAGCGATCCCAGATGAGCTTGTAGATCTTGAACTGCTCGTCTTTGAGGTGCTTGCGGACGGCCTCGGGCGGGTAGTCGAGCGACGTCGGGCGGATGGCCTCGTGCGCGTCCTGCGCGCTCTTCTTCGACTTGAAGATGTTCGGATCCTTCGGGAGCGAATCCTTGCCGTACTTGCCCGCGATGTACGAACGCGCCGCCTCGAGCGCGTCGGGCGCGATGCGGGTCGAGTCCGTACGCATGTACGTGATGAGGCCGATCGGGCCGCCGTCCTTGCCGAGGTCGACGCCTTCGTAGAGCCCTTGCGCGACCTGCATCGTCCGCTTGGCCCCGAAGCCGAGCCGGTTGACCGCGTCTTGCTGCAGCTTGCTCGTCGTGTAGGGCGCGTACGGCTTTCGCTTGCGCTCGGACTTGGTGATCTTCTTGACGACGTAGCGCGCGCCCTCGAGATCGCTCTTCACGCGCGCGGCGGTGTCGCCGTCGGTGACCTCGAGCTTCTTGCCGTCTTGCTGCGCGAGCTTCGTGGCGAACGGCGCGCGCTTGCCGCTCTTCTCGCCCTTGGCGAGCGTCGCGCCGATGTTCCAGTACTCCTCGGGGACGAACGCCTCGATCTCGCGTTCGCGGTCGACGATGAGCCGGAGCGCCACGCTCTGCACGCGCCCGGCGGAGAGCCCGAAGGCGAGCTTCGACCAGACGAGCGCCGAGACGTCGTAGCCCACGATGCGGTCGAGCACGCGACGGGCGCGCTGGGCGTCGTAGAGGTCCTTGTTGAGCGAGCGCGGCGACGCGACGCCCTTCTGCACGCCGTTCTTCGTGATCTCGTGGAACTCGACGCGCTTGGCCTTGTTCGGCTTGCCCGTGAGCTCCTCGGCGAGGTGCCACGCGATCGCTTCGCCTTCGCGATCGGGGTCGGTCGCGAGCAGGATGTCTTCGGCGCCGCGGGCGGCCGTCTTGAGCTCGGCGAGGACCTTCTCCTTGCCGGGGACGATCTCGTACGTCTCCTGGAAGCCCTTTTCGATGTCGATCCCCATCTTCTTGGGGAGATCTTTGACGTGCCCCTTCGACGCGAGGACTTCGTAGCCCGCGCCCAGGTACTTTTTGATCGTCTTGGCCTTCGCCGGAGACTCGACGACGACGAGTGTCTTGCCCATGCGTTCGCCCCAGAAACTGCTCGGCAATGCCCCCGGCCCGAGCGAACCGCGGTGCTCGGGGCCGCGACGATGCGCGAACTCCGAACGCCAATGGGATGCAGGGAAAGAAGGAAGGCTGCGCCTTGCCGGACGTGAAACTACGAATTTATTGAGGAGTGCCGGGGGGTTACCTCGCCATTCTGCGGCGAAAGAACCCGTCCGGGCCCTCTACTACTACGTCCTTCATGGAGAGCGTCAAGAGCGCCGTCATGGCCGCCCCCACCGGGATCCCTGCCTTGGCGACGATCTGGTCGATGTGTATCGGTGCAAGGTAAAGATTCGAAAATACGGTCTTTTCGTCGTCCGACCACCCGGCTTCGGAGGGGTTTTTGGGGAGGGCTCGGGGCGCCTCCTTTTTCCGCGAGCGCGGCCGTTCCGCACCGGGGACGCCACGGAGCGGTAACGAGGGTGGGGAAGTGGACCTTGGTGCCGCAGACGAGCTTTCGCGCGTGAGCTCGAGCGCATCGAAGAGCTCGGCCATGGAGGTGAGTGGGCGCGCTCCTTTGCGAAGCTCTGCCGAAGAGCCTCCGAAACGCTCGACGTAAGGAGACCACGGAAGGCCGGGAACGACCCAGAGCGGGCGACCGAACGTCCGCGCCCACGAGGCCGCGTTTCGCGAACCGGATTGGAGCTTGGCCTGGATGACGACGACCGCGTCGGCGAGCGCGACGAGCACGCCGTTGCGCGCGCGGAACGTCTCGGCGCTCGCGTCGACGTCGTCGTCGAACGGCCAGATCACGCGCCCGTGCGGCGAGGCCTCGATCTCTTCGAAGAACGCCGCGTGCTCGGGCGGGAACACGCGCGCGCGTCCCGTGCCGCACACGACCCACGTGGCGCCTCCGCCCTCGATCGCTCCGGCGTGGGCCGCGTGATCGATGCCCCGCGCGCCGCCCGAGACGATCGTGGCGCCGGCGCGGGCGAGCGCACGGGCGAGATCGTGCGCGAAGCGTTCCATGTTCGCGAGCGGATGGCGCGAGCCGACGACGGCGACGGTCGTGCGCGCCTCGAGGGGGCCGGAGACGGTGAGATCGGGCGGCGAGGAGAGGCCGCGGAGCGCCTCGGGGTAGGTCGCGTCGAAGGGAGTGAGCCGCAAGGTCCGCCCGTTTCGGCGCGGACCGCGAGGAAGTTGTCTGCTCCGGGCGCCTTATTGCCGGACGAAGTGGAACGGCACGTTGACCGTCGTCGTGCTGCCGGGGGCCGGGAAGCTCCACGTGCGCACCTGGTTTTCGATGCACTTGGCGACCACCGGATCGTCGCCCGTGGCGTTCGCGTTCGAGACCGAACCGTTCGGCGCGACGGTGACGGCGACGGTGACGTTCGCGCTCGACTTCTGCGTGCCGCTGCGTTCCCAGCACGTG
>JBGAHN010000267.1:0-4439 GCA_044226145.1 Labilithrix sp.
GGCCTCGTCGAGGTCGTCGGCGGAGGAGCTCGCGCGGCGCATGCAGGACGAACGGCGCATGCAGGTCGCGCGACGCACCCGGGGCGAGGTCGCGCGGCCCGCGTGCCGACGCTACCCGCGCGCCGCGACGATCGACGAAGCGCGCATGGAGAAGGTGGGCAGCGCGCGGTGACGCACGTGCGCGTGCTCGGTCGCGTGGGAGATCGCGCGCTCCTCGAGCTGCGGCTCGAGACGGGGCGCATGCATCAGGCCCGGGTCCAACTGGCGCACGCGGGGGCGCCGATCGCGGGTTGCGCGCTCTACGGCGGCGCCGTCGCTCCGCGGCTGATGCTGCACGCGGCGAGCTTGACGTTCACGCATCCGCGCACGGGCAAGCGGCTCGTCGTTCGCGACGACCGGACGGCGGCGCTCGAACGTTGGCTCGAGCGTGGCGATCTCGGGGCAGGGGTGTACGACGACGACGCGGCGCTCGACGACGCCCTCGCGCTCGCGCTCGAGCGGCGCTGGGGGCTCGGACGAAGCGCGGATCTCTTGCCGGAAGAGCAACGGACGACGGCGTTCCGGCTGGTGAGCGACGCCGGCGACGCGCTCGCGGGCCTCGCGGTCGACGTCTACGATGGGCACCTCGTCGCGCAGTTCTACGTCGGCGACACGTGGGACGATGCGCGGACGGAGCGCGTGCTCGATCGGCTCGCGGGCCTCGGCTTCGACGGCGTGTACGTGAAGCGGCGGCCGCGGCAGTCGAACGTCCTCGTCGACACGCGCTCGGAGACGCTCGCGCCAGCCCACGCGGTTCGTGGCAACGACGCGCCGGATCCGCTCGTGATCCACGAAGAGGGGCTCTCCTACCGCGTGAGCCTCGGCGACGGCATGTCGACCGGGATCTTCCTGGATCAGCGCCGAAACCGCGCGCTCGTGCGGAGCCTCGCGAAGGACCGGCGCGTCGCGAATTTGTTCGCCTATACCTGCGGGTTCAGCGTCGCCGCGGCGGCCGGGGGAGCGCGCCGGACGGTGAGCGTCGACGCCTCCGTGGCCGCGCTCGAACGGGGTCGCGAGAACTTCCGACAGGCCAGCCTCGCGGTCGACGCCGCGGGGCGGGACGGCACCCCGAAGCACGCGTTCGTCGCGGAGGACGCCTTCGCGTGGCTCGCGCGGCGTGGGCGGAGCGACAAGGAGAGCGATCGCTTCGACCTCGTGGTCCTCGACCCGCCGAGCTACTCGTCGACGAAGAAGCGCCGGTTCTCGGCCGAGAGCGACTACGGCGATCTCGTGACCGCGGCCCTTGGCATCGTCGCCGAGAACGGCCAAATCGTTGCATGTTGCAACCATCGAGGGCTCTCCCGCACGAAGTTCCGGCGCATGGTCCTCGCGGGCGTGCGCGCGGCGGGGCGGGAGCTCGTGCAGCTCAAGGACTTGCCCGACGGCGCCGATTTTCCGCCGCCGTTCGGGCAAGAGCCGCACATGAAGAGCGTGCTCGTGAAGGTGATCTGAGGGCGGGGATCGACGCCCAGCGCCCGAGGCCCCGGCGCGCTATTTCACGAGCGAGAGGCGGGGCCCGGCGCCGAACGCCACCATGTGACCGCTCTCTTCGGCGGCGTAGACGTCGCATCGTTCGTCGACGCGCAGCAGATCGGGGATGGCGTCGCACGGGCCGACCACGCCGAGGTGCATGCCGTCGCGGGGACGGAAGACGTGGACGTCGGTGTGCGGCACGAAGAGCGCGCCCGAGCGGAGGACGGGTTCGAGCTTGCGCGGGACGTCGGACTCGGCGCCCGTGCCGAGCGACCGGCTCCAGCGCGCCGTGCCGCAGGTGGCGTCGATGCCCAGGATCTCGCCGTTGGGGGAGTTGCCGACGAGCAAGTCGTCGACGGCGAGCCATGACGTGCCGACGGGGGCCACGGGCTCCGTGTGGAAGAGCGCAGCGCCGGTCTCGCGGTCGAAGGCCGAGAGGCGCAGGCCGCGGCGATCGCGCACGGAGACGGCGACGGAGGAGGCCGACAGGAGCGCCGGTCCCTCCACCGTGCACGGGGACGTCGGCAAGGGGCGCGTCCACGCGATGCTGCCCGAGTACGGGTCGATGGCGTAGAGCGTCGCGGCGCTGCCGACGCCACCTGCGACCGCGAAGAGCACGTCGTGATCGACGGTCGGTGCGCTGCGGAAGCGGAGCCGATCGCGCACGCGCCAGACGACGGCGCCGGTCTGGACGTCGACGGCCGTGAGGGCGCTGTCGCCGGACGCGACGTAGAGGAGTTTTCCGGCGCGCTTGAGGCGGAGCGCGCCTGCGAGACCGTCGCCCGACGACGACGACGCGCGCGGGCCGCCCCACGCGTAGCGCCAGCGCGCCTCGCCGCTCGTGAGGTCGATGGCGACGAGGTGTTTGTCGCCCTCGGTCACGATGAGCAGGCGCGGCAGGCCCGGCGTGCTGACCACGGCGCCGGCACACGGGCCGGAGATGCGAGGCGCGATCCACGTGCGGAGAGCCACCTCGCCCGTGCCGAAGTCGTGGAGCGAGATGGTGCCGTCGGGGGCGATGCGCGCGATGCCGGCGGGGGTCACGACGCTCGTGGCGCGCGCCGTGCGACGCCGCCAGAGGAGCTCGCCGGTGGTGCGATCGAGGCAGAACGTCTCCGCGGCCGCGCCGATGACGAGGCGGTCGCCGCAGAGGAACGTCGCGCGCAGATCGATGCCCGGGACGAGCGCGCGCCAGCGCTCGGCGTAGCGGAGGCGCGTCGGGCCGATGTCGGGCGTCGTCGCCTTGGGGCGGAGCTGCGTGGCGAAGGCGCGGTACGATTCGGGCGCCGGGTTGATGCGCACGTCCTTCTTGCGGACCTCGCGGAGCGCGTCGTTGACGCCGCGCAGGTCGCGCCGGAGCGCGGCGAGGCGGAGGTTCTGCGCCTGCGTCCGATCACGCCGGAGGAACGCGCGGACGAGGCATCGACCGAAGGCGAGCACGGCCTCGACGACGTCGAACAGGGGCAGCTCGGGGAAGGTCGACATCGCGCGGCCGGGTCGCACGTCGACGGTGCCGGTCGCGGTGGTCGCGCCGGCGCTCGAGGGCGCGGGGCTCAAGGTCAGCGACGCCGGCGGGCAGATCCCTTCGGCGACGCGCAATCCGACCATGACGCCGGCCGCGGACGAACGCGCGAAGAACGGCTGGCCACGCTCCCACGCGTCGAGCGCGCGCTTGGCGAGATCGAGCGCGCTCTCGGCGAAGAGGAACGGGCACACCTCGCCGAGATCGACGGATCGGCCGCGGATCTCCGCGCGCATGCGGCCGCGGACGAGCAGGGCGTGCAGATCGGCGCGCTCGACGTTGGGCTCGAGCACCTCGCCCATGCGGGGGCCGGGGCGCATCGCGAACTCGGCGGAGAAAGAGATGGGGGCGTCGCGATCGATGTCGACGCTGACCGTCTGCGGCTCGGGGATCTCCGTGTCGAAGGTCGGCGCGCTGTGGCGTTCGGCGCGGAGGGCGCGGCGCGCTTCGTGCAAATCGCTCGCGATCCGCGGATCGACGGTGGCGCGCGCGATCGTGGCTTCGATGGCCTCGAGGATGCTCTCGCACATCTCGTCGAAGACGACGTGGCGATCGTAGACGACGACCATGGGATCGGCGCCGCCGCGGTAGACGCTCAACGTCGCGTCGCTGCCGAGCCGCTCGATGCAGAGCTCCCACGCGTCGTCGTAGAACCGGACGATGCGCTTCGCGCGAGCGCAGCGCACGAGCTCGACGACCGCCCACGTGAGGTCGCGCAAGACACAGGAGGCGTGTCGCTCGTTGACGCGCGCCGTGACGTTCGCCCCGTGGATGAACAGATCGAGGACCTCGGTGGCCTTCGAACGGACGGACGAGCTCGGCGATGCGTCCGGACGGACGGATGCGCGCGCGTGGGCGGCCCGGGTGGCGTGGGAAACGGACGTCTCGGACTCGATGAAGATCTCGAAGCTACGCATGGAGTGTAGGTCCGGTGAAATCCTAGAAACCCCGAGCGATGGACACGTACTTTTCGGCAGACTCGGCAGGAGAATGGACATCCTGCGCGGCCGCTGGTAGCGGCCCTCCCTTGGACCGGGTGACGCGCGAAACGACGGGGGAGGGCGGGGAGCGGGCGTCGCGCGGAGAGGACGCTTCGGCCGCGAAAAGGCCACTGCCGCCCCCGTGCGACGGACGAAAAGAGCGACTTCGCGTCGCGTTTGCCGCGCTGGGAGGGCTCGCCGCGCTCGTCCCGTCGCTCGTGATGCTCGGGTTCACCGTCGACGACGCCCTCGTGCCGGTTCGGTACGCCCACCACCTCGCCGCAGGTGTCGGTTACCGCTTCAACGCGGACGGCCCTTCCACCGACGGCGTGACGCCGCTGCCGTGGGCGTTCGTGCTCGCGCCCTTCGCGCGTGGCGATGCGCTCACGACGCTCGGGTGGGCAAAGGCCCTCGGCGTCGCGGCG
>JBGAHN010000056.1:0-30975 GCA_044226145.1 Labilithrix sp.
GGATCCAAGAGCCAACAGCTCCCGCCTCTACGATCTGACGAAGCCCTACACGTCGGCGCTCAAACCGAACGTCGCCGCGGAGTACAAGTGGCAAAGCGGCGCCTACAACGGAAGGGACCGGCAAAACGAATATGGCGATCGCTTCACGGTGAGCGCGGTCCGCTCCGACAAAGGAGTGGTCCGCGTAGGGGTCAACTCTTCCCATCTGAACGCGGGCGGCAATTCCACCAATGAGCCCTTCTATTTCCCCGCATACTCGAACTTCTGGGAACCCATCAGCGCCCAGAATCCGGCGAATGGCCCGGTCAGCGTGTCGGGCTGGTCGAACGTCGCAGCCAATTTGCCGGTCTTCGACACGACGGGCACGAAGCTCGCGTTCGAATTTCGCGCCGGAACATTGAACCAGTCCCCCAGCGGCACGCTCGCCGGACAGGTTAATTTCCGCATCGCCGCCGTCGACTTCGCGTGCAACTCGGACTGCACGGGGAGTTGGGCCGTGTCCAACGCCCGTGATCTGACCCCGAATGCCCCGAACTCCATCGTCAGCAACGGCAAGAAAGCGCTGAATGTCGCGCATGCGACGTTCACACCGGACGCCCGCGCCGTCGCTTACGGCGTCCTCTTCAAGAGGTCGAGCATCAGTTACGGAATCCAACATCAAAGTACGGCCGGTGCTCGTGGCGAAATTTGGATGTCGAACGTCCCACCGGACAAGAACACGGCCGCGACCCCGACCCCCCTTCGAATCCTCAACGGGTTTGCGACGCCTACGACGATTTACCTGCCCGACCAGTCGCGCACCGTAGAGCCCGTCATCAAAAAGCCGGCCCATATCGACGGCGCGAACCCGGGGTCGTACTACGACCTCTGCCAAGACAACGCGGGCACCGGGAAGAACGACGAAGTCACCGAAGCTCAACTCAACTACTTCCCGTCGTTCATGCCCCGGTCCGCGGGCAACTACAACTGGGTCGTGTTCACGTCGCGACGCATGTACGGCAATCTCGCGTACGGCAGCGCATGGGGGAACACCAGCAATCAGCCTTGCTGCGAGACCGTGCCAACGAAGAAGCTCTGGATCGCCGCCGTCGACAAGCAGTTCGTCCCTGGCACCGATCCGAGTCATCCTGCCTTTTATCTGCCGGGGCAGGAGCTCAACGCCGGAAACTCCGACGCACGATGGGTGGAGGAGCCTTGCAAGGACGAAGGCGGCGCCTGCGACGAGACGGGCGACTGCTGCCAGGCCCCGGCCGCGTTGTCGTGCCACATCGACGTCGGCTCGAACCCGGTCACGCGAAGCTGTCGGAAGTCGTCCGCCTGCCACGTGCTGAGCGACGTGTGCGCGACCGACTCCGATTGTTGCGGATCGCCGTCCGTCCAATGCCTCGGAGGCGTCTGCGCGGGCGGCGGCAGCGGGCCTGCCTACGCCACGGCCACCTTTTCCCGCGACTTCACGGCCGTCTGCTCCGCCGGAACGCGCATCGCGTGGCGCAACTTCGAATGGCGAGCGGTCGTCCCCGGGGCTGCCTACCGGATCGATTTTTCGGCGCAGACCGCGGGCTCGAGCGGTCCGTACGGAGCGGCGGTGCCGCTGGCGACGGCGAGCGCGACCATCACGAGCCCGAGTTGGGCATCGAGCCCTTCGACCGTCGACGCCGCGCTGCGGGGAGCGACGCCGGCGCAGGAATCGAAGGAGCGACTTCGAATCAACATGACGTTCAACACGGACGGCGGGAACACGGCGACCATGGTGGCATGGCGCCAGCTCTACGACTGCGTCCCAGCGGAGTGAAGGAATGCGAACTTCTCGTCGAACCGCCAATCGTCGGCTGCTCGTGCCGGCAGGCCTCGTGTTCGTCTTCGGCGCGATGTTTTCGTGTTCCGGCGACGAGGAGGATTTCCCGGCCGCCGAGGTGAACGGTGGCCCCGCTTCTTCCCATCCGACGCTCCCCGGGCGCCTCGATGCCTCCGACGACGCGTCGGCGGTGGACGCGTTCGTTCCATCGGACGATGCCGACGACGGCGCCGTTCACGAAGAGCCGCCGCCGCCGGGACGATGCCGCTTGAAGACCGATTGCGCCGAGGACGAATCGTGCGTCGTCTTCACGGGCGTGTGCAACCACCCCGACAACGACGAGTGCATCGAAAACGAGGAATGCGCGGACGCCGGCGTCGACTTCATTTGCGATCGTCCCGCGAAGGCGTGCGGGCGGGCGTGCCTCCCTGGGTGCAGCGCGTCGTCCGACTGCGGAGACTCGTTCGAATGCGTGGCGCACCGATGCGTCGGGAGGAAATGCGTCGAAGACACGGACTGCAAGACCCCGAACACGTCGTGCACTTACGGGACGGGCGAGCCGTTCTGTTCGAGGAACACGTGCACGTACGACCGCGACTGCGTGGGCGGCATGCATTGTGTGATCGCGGCACGCGCCATTTTCGGGGAGTGTCGCTTCGATTGGGGGACCTGCCAGGTCCCGACGTACAACTTCGATTGACGGACCGCCGAACGGGCCTTTCGCTCGGAGGCCTTCAGAGCTCCCGCACCGCGATCGTCTGACCGCTCACCGCGCGGCCGGAGGCGCTCGTCAGAAACAAGACGAGGTCCACAAGGGCGCCCTCGTCCCGATCGTCGTCGAACGCGGCGCCTTGCACGACGGCGTTGCATGCGATCCGATGCTCCACCAAGGCTCGCGCGCTCTCGCGGCACACGGAGGCGAGCTCGTCGCGCGACGCGGCGTCGCCGAGCACGAGCACGACGCCTTCGTCCGGCAAGCTCGACGCGATCCGCGGAATCGCCGCGCGAAGAAGGCCGCCGCGAAGATCCTGGGGCGAGGCGACGACGACCGCGACGTCGAGGCCGCCAAACGTGTCGAGCGCGCGCCGAACGCCCGGCAGCACCGATTCGGCCGATCCGCCGAGATCGGCTTCGGTGAGCGCGTGGACGACGTGGCGCGCCTTGCCACCGCCATAGGCGATTTCCCCGACGATTTCGCCCAAGCGTCGCTCGTTCTCGCCCGTCACGACGACGGCGGCGCCCCGGGCCGCGAGCCCGATCGCGACGGCGGCGCCCATGCCTCGCTCCGCGCCGACCACGAGCACCACGCGTCCCTGGAGGTTCCGTACGTCCCGCATGGCGCCGGAGATTGACGCATGCGGAGGCCGAGCGCTAGACCGACGAGGTGACCAACGCCTCGCCACGTCCTCCGAGCTCGCGCGCTTCGAAGCTCGTCTTCGGAGCCTTCGTCGTCCTCGCCACCGCGTTCGTCGGGTCCACGATCGCGCAAGTGGTCCCCGTCGTCTTCGGTGCGGACGGCACGGCGTCGGTGGACGCCGACGCCAAGCGCGTGTCGCCGGAGTGCGCGGCCGCCATCCTCGTCCTCCGAGAAGGCGTCGACCAGGCCCTCGCCCAGGCGCTCCAGCAGACCGACCCGCGAAAGGCGAGCTTCCACTACGAGTACGTAAAGGACGAGAAGAGCTGGAACGCGCTCCCCGACGTCGAGCGCAAGTGCGCCGAAGATCCCCACGGCCCCGAGGCCATCGCGGCCCTCGTTCGATTCGAGCGCGCATCGGCGAGCACGGCGACGAAGAACGCCGAACGTGTTGGGCAGGTGCGCCGCGAGGTCGACTCGTATATAAGAGCGTCCCTAAGGTAGACTGAAAATGACGCAGCCCGAGCTCTCGACCGGCGAACAAGCGCCGAAACCGCCGCCGCCCACGTTCGATGCGCTCGCGCTCGGGCCCGATGTAAAAAAAGCCCTCGACAAGATGGGCTACCTCCACCCGACGCCCGTGCAGCTCGCCGTCTACGAGCCGGCCTCGCGCGGACGTAGCCTCGTCGTCCAAGCCCGTACGGGCACGGGCAAGACGACGGCGTTCGGGCTCCCCATCATCGACACGCTCGTCAAGCGATCGGTGCCCGGCGTGCAGGCGCTCATCCTGACGCCGACGCGCGAGCTGTCGATCCAGGTCGCGCGCGAGCTCGAGCAGATCGCCCAGTTCCGCGACCTGAAGATCGTCCCGATCTACGGCGGCGCACCGATGGGCAAGCAGGTCGACGCGCTCGCCGACGGCGCGCAGATCGTCAGCGGCACGCCGGGGCGCGTGCTCGATCACCTCCGCCGGGGCACGCTCGACCCGTCGAACATCCGCATCTTCGTCCTCGACGAGGCCGACGAGATGCTCTCGATGGGCTTCGCGAAAGAGCTCTACGCGATCATCGAGCAACTCCCGCGCGAGCGGCAGGGCCTGTATTTCAGCGCGACGCTCCCGCCGGACGTCGAGCGGCTCGCGAACAGCCACCTGCGCGATCCGGAGTGGATCACGCTCTCGAGCGACCAGGTCGGCGCGCTGTCGATCAGTCACTTCGTCTACCTCGTCCGCGAGGGCGACAAGCGCTCGGCCCTCCTCCGCATCGTCGAGGTCGAAAATCCCGAGAGCGCGGTCGTCTTCTGCAACACGAAGGACGAGACCGAGCGCGTCGCCGAGGCCCTCAAGGGCCGTGGCTACGACGCCGAGTGGCTCAACGGCGATCTCGACCAGCGCGAGCGCGAGCGCGTCATGGCGAAGACGAAGGAAGGCAAGCTGCGCTTCCTCGTCGCCACCGACGTCGCCGCGCGCGGCATCGACATCTCGCACCTCACGCACGTCATCAACGCGGACTTCCCCGAGTCCGCGGAGCAGTACGTGCACCGCACCGGACGAACCGGGCGCGCGGGCCGAACGGGCACGGCGATTTCGGTCGTCGGCCCCAAGGACGTGGGCCACCTCTACATGCTGCGGCTCACGTACAAGATCCGCCCCGTCGAGCGCGTGCTGCCCACCGCGGGCGAGCTGCGCACGCGGCAAGAGGCCGATCTCGTCACGTTCCTGACGGACGCGTACGCGCAGAAGAAGCCGGATCCCGTCCACCTCGCCGTGGCGCGGCGCCTGCTCACGCACGGGGCGGCGGAGGTGATCGTCGCGGGGCTCCTGGCCGATCACCTCGGCGCATCGGGTACGACGGAAGAAGTCTCCCAGCAAGCCGCCGACGCGCGGCGCGCGAAGAACCCGCCGGTGGTGGAGGCCGCGGAGCCACCGCGCACGCGCACCGATGCGGGCAAACCGCGGGAGGCGCGCGGCGAGCACGGCCGAGGTCCTCGCCCGGAGCCGCGGCGCGACGAGCGCCAGGAATCGCGCGGCGCCAATGATCGAGATCGAGGCCCCGAGCGAGCCCAGGATCGCGGACGAAATCGCGATCGCCGGCGCGACGAAGGGCCGCGACCGAGGCCTCCGCAGTCGGCGCTCTCGAGCTGGGAGCCGCCGGCCGACGAGGACGACGATCGACCGATCCTCGACGCCCGAGCGGCGCGCGCACGCGATCGCGGCGCGGAGCCCGATCGCGGCCCCGGGCCCGATCGCGCCCAAGGCCGACCGGCGAACGATCGACCGCGGGGACCGTCGCACGCGAAAAACCTCCCGCTCCCGTCGATCGGATTCACGGTCGAAGGAGACACCGAGAGCGAAGCCTTCGACGCGGCCGTCACGCTGCGTCCTCCGCGCCCCGACGCGCCGCCGCCGACGTCGCGGAGCTCGCAGCGCGCTCCGAACGTCGAACGATCCTCGCAGGACCACGTCAACGTCTTCCTCAACGTGGGACGGCGCGACGGCCTGACACCGGGCGACGTCGGCGCCATCTTGCGCACCGACGCCGGGATCGCCGAGCTGGACGAAGGCGACGTCCGCATCCGTGAACGCATCACGTTCGTGACGGTCCGCACGGACGATCTCGACCGCGCCCTTCGCGCCCTCGGTGGAAAAATCATCGGTGGGCGGACGGTCAACGCCGAGCGCGCGCGCGAACGCTGACCGACGCACGTCGGCGCCGCGGGTTTCTCTCGCGCACGAACGCCGATCGGCACCGCAAGCGCCGACGGTTGCCGAAGCGTAGCGTGCACACGAACCTTTCGCGCACGCTCTCGCACATGTGCGCGTGCGCGCGCCGAACACCTCGCCATCGTTGCGAAAGTCGCGTGAGGCCTATTGAGGACAGGGTTCGCTCCGGATAGCTTTGACCCCATGTCGGCTCTCGCGTCGCCATCCGGATCGAACGTTGGCACGGGCGCAAATGCTGCGCCGCTTCACGGACGAACATTTCGCCACCTCCTCGACGAAGCCCGCAGCCAAGGACGACGCGTCCCGCTCGAAGACGCCGTCGCGTGGTTCGTCCCCTTGTGCATCGATCTCAAAGAGCGGCACGCCCGCGGAGAGCGGTCCTTCGTGCACCCGTCGGCCCTCGCGATCGGCCCGGACGGAAGCCTCCAGCTCGCGTCCACGCCCATCGTCCCTTCCCTCCCCGCGGATCGCGCGACGATGGCGCCTGAGATCATCGCGACCGGACAGCCCGGCGACGCGAACGCCAGCGTCTTCGCGATCGGGGCCATGTTCTACGAAGCCATCGTCGGCGCGCCGATCGGCCCCGGCAACCGTCGTCCGCGCGACGTCGATCCGACGCTCCCGGAGAGCCTCGAGGTGCTCCTCGGCAAGGCCCTCGTCACCGATCCCGCGCACCGGCCCGGCGATCTCGGCGCCCTCGCGAGCGCCATGCATCACATCGCCCCGATGAAGAGCATCCCGCCGCCCGACGTCGACGTCACCGGCCTCGACATGGCGAACGGCGAACCGGTGGACATCCGGATGTCGCTCCTTCCTCCGATCGAGATCCAGTTCTCGGTTCCCCCGGCCGCGCCGTCCGTCCCTGGCGGTGGGCTCGCGGGTCCCGGGAGCAGCCCAGGAGCGGGCCCCGCGCGCCGCGATCCGAACCGGCAGCTCGCCGATCTGAAGGCGCGCCTCGAGGCCGACACGCGACCGCGCTACGTCGTGAACAAGGACCGCATGGACCACGGACCGTTCAGCGCGGTCGAGGTGCTCCAGCAAATCGCGTCGCACGCCTTCCAGGGCACGGACACGTTGCGCGACGAGCTCACCGGCGTCTCGCAGACGATCGACGAGTGGCAGGAGTTCGCTCCGTTCGCCGAGCACGCGCGCATGCACCGGCAGATCGCGCAAGAGAAGAAGGAAGTCGCGAAGGTCGAGAGCGCCGAGAAGAAGGCCGGCGTCGCGAAGTTCGTGGTCGGTGGTCTCCTCGCGCTCGCCATCGTCGCGGGCGGCGCCACGTGGGTCGTCAAGAAGGTCGGCGAGCGCAAAGACGGGAGCGACTTCGCCGACGATCCGTCGGCGATCGACCTGTCGGGCGGCGGCTCGCTCAAGGGCGCGAAGAAGGTGGCCACGGGCGGCAAGGCCGGCGGCGGCGGTGGCGGTTTCGTGGGCGGCAAGAGCTACGAAGCCGCGCTCGCGTCGAACAACCAGCAAATCACGATGGGGCAGAACACCGGCCCCGATCTGACCGACGCGCAGCTCTCGCGGCCGCTCCAGAACGCCGCATTCATCAGCGGCTGTGGCGCGCCGAACAGCATGAAGGTCACGGTGAAGGTCGCCGTCCAGAACGGACGCGCCGTGGGCGTGAGCGTGTACACGACCCCCTCGGATTCGGGCGTCTCGGCGTGCATCGACCGCGCCGTTCGCGGGCTGGGCTGGCCGTCGAACCCGAAGATGGACTTCACCACGACGACCTACTGAACGATCGACGACCTGAACGTCCGACGTCGTTCGTCGGATCGCTCGGAGGCGCTCTGCGGCGGCCGATCCATGGAACGCGAGCTGCACCTCGCGGGGCGGAGGAGAGCCGCCCATGGCACGTTCGTCGACGCATCGCGCTTCGTCCCGTTCACGCACCCGATCCGAACCGGAGCGCCCGAACGCGCGCAACGCACGCGCGGAGGCGCGCTCCGAGACCGGTGGCGGGACCGGCGGGCGAGCGATCTGGACCGGCTCGATCAGCTTCGGCCTGCTCCAGATCCCCGTGTCGCTCTACACGGCCGAGAAGCGCAGCGAAGAGATCCACTTTCGCATGCTCGACAAGGAGGACCTGTCGCCCATCCGCTTCGAGCGCGTCAACGCGAGCACGGGCCGGAAGGTCGAGTGGCAGAACATCGTCAAAGGCTACGAGATCGAGCCCGAACGCTTCGTCGTCATCGAGCCGGAGGAGCTCGCCAAGGCGAACGTCGAGGCCACGCAGACGATCGACATCCAAGACTTCGTCGATCGATCGGAGATCGCTCCGGCGTACTTCGAGACGCCCTATTTCATCGTCCCGCAGAAGCGCTCGACCCGCGCGTACGTCCTGCTCCGCGAGGCGCTCGTCGCCAAGGGCGCGGCGGCCGTCGCGACGTTCGTACTGCGCACGCGCACCGCCCTCGCCGTGCTCTTGCCGGTCGGCGACGCGTTGATGCTCGAGGTCCTTCGCTTCGGGCACGAGCTCAAAGACGAGAGCGAGCTCCCCCTCCCCGACGCCCGCGCCGGGCTGCCGCTGCCGAAGCGCGAGCTCGACATGGCCGAGAAGCTCATCGACGACATGATGGTCCCGTGGTGTCCCGCGAAATACAAGGACACGTACTACGCGGACGTCATGAAGATCATCGAGGAGAAGGCGAAGACGGGCAGCGTGACCGAGCACCACGTCCCCGAAAAGCGCGAAGCAGGCGCCGAGGTCGTCGATCTTTTCGACGTCTTGCAGCGAAGCATCCGCGCGCGCGGGAAGAAGCACGCCGACAACGATCACGCCGCGACGAACGCGGGGCCTCGCCGCCCGGGTCCGAAGAAGGCCACGCGTCGTAGCGGCAAGAAGACGGCGGCCGCATGAAGCGCGGGGACGACGTCGAGCGCGCGCTCGTCCACTACAACGACAAGCGCGACTTCGACGTGACGAACGAGCCGCCGGGGCACGCGCGGCGGGCGGCGGACGAGCATTCGTTCGTCGTGCAGAAGCACGCGGCGCGGCGCCTGCACTACGATTTCCGCCTCGAGCTCGACGGCGTCCTCAAGAGCTGGGCGGTGCCGAAGGGGCCGAGCCTCTCGCCGAAGGACAAGCGGCTCGCCGTCCAGACCGAAGATCATCCCATCGATTACCGCGACTTCGAGGGGACGATCCCCGAGGGCCAGTACGGTGCCGGCGCGGTCATCGTGTGGGACCGTGGGCGCTGGGAGCCGATCGGCGATCCGCACGAAGGCCTCCGCAAAGGTCACCTCGAGTTCCGGCTCGAAGGGGAGAAGCTCGAGGGGCGCTACACGCTCGTGCGCCTCGGGAAGAAGAGCGACGCCGACGAGCGATCGGGCAAATCGAACTGGCTGCTCATCAAGCGGTCGGACGAGCACGTCCGCGAAGGCGAAGGCGCGAACGTGGTCGCGCGCGCGCCTCGGAGCCTGCTCACCGGTCGCTCGATCGAGGACGTGAAAGCGGGGGCTCCACCGACGCTCGCGGCGCCGGCGAACCACCCCGCCATACCCCGCGGCGCGCGGCGCGAGCGAGAGATCTCTCGCGCCCGGTCGAAGATCGATCCGCTCCCGGCCTTCGGCTCGATCGCGCCGGCGCTCGCCACGCTCGTGGAGGACGTCCCGCGCGGCGCTGCGAACGATCCGTGGGTGTTCGAGATCAAGTACGACGGCTACCGCGCGCTGACCACGCTCGACGAGGGACGCGTGCGCATCGCGTCGCGGCGAGGCAACGACTGGACGGCGCGCTTCCCGGAGATCGCGGCAGCCATCGCGACCGTCCGCGCGCGCACGGCCATCTTCGACGGCGAGATCGCCTACGTCGACGCGAACGGACGGACCGACTTCCAGCACCTCCAGAACGCGATCGGGGGACGCCCCGAGGACCGCGCGAAGCTCACGTATTTCGTCTTCGATCTCCTCTATTACGACGGACGCGATCTCCGCGACGAGCCCCTCGCGACGCGCAAGGATTACCTGCGCACGATCCTGGCCGGCGAAGGGGCGCCACTCCGCTTCGGGGAACATTTCGAGGGCGACGGCGCCGCGTTCCTCCGCGAAGCGCGCGCCCTCCGGCTCGAGGGCATCGTCGCCAAGCGGGCGGATCGGCCGTACCCCTCCGGACGCAGCCGCGACTGGCTCAAGATCAAGTGCGCCGAGCGCCAAGAGTTCGTCGTCGCGGGGTTCACGCCCCCGAAGGGCGAACGCCAAGGGATCGGCGCGCTGCTCCTCTCCGTCCGCGATGGGCGCAAGTACCGCTACGTGGGCAAGGTGGGCACGGGGTTCTCCCACAAGACGCTGCGCGAGCTCGACGCACGGCTGCGCGCGCTCGTGGACGACGCCGAGCGGCCGGTGGGCGCGCCGAAGGTCCGCGGCGACGTGTGGGTCCGGCCCGAGCTCGTCTGCGAGGTGCGCTTCTCGGAGTGGACGCACGACGGGGTCCTGCGGCAGTCCACGTTCGAAGGCCTCCGCGACGACAAAAAGCCGGAAGAAGTCGTCCGGGAGCGCGCGGCCTCCGCCCGGTTCGTGCGCGCGGCGTCGTCGACGCCGTCGCGCCGGCCGAAGGCGACGTGGCCGGCGCACGCGAGCACCTCCGCGCGCGCGACGACGGCGCGAACGAGCGCTTCCAGCACGAGTCCACGCGTCCTCGGCGTGCGCATCACGCACCCGAACCGCGTCGTCGACACGTCGACCGGCCTGACGAAGCTCGATCTCGTCCGTTACCACGAGGCCGTCGCGAAGGAGTTCATCGTCTGGGCGCGGCGGCGTCCCCTCATGCTCGTGCGTTGCACGAGCGCGTGGACCGCGGAGACATTGGCGACCCCCGCGGGCGCGAGGCCCAAGCACTGCTTCGTCCAACGGCACGGCGGCCGCGGCCTGACGGAAGCCGGCATCGGGCACGCGCGCGCCGGAAACGAACCGGTCCTCTACGTGACGAAGGCCGCCGACGTCGTCGCCCTCGCGCAGTTCAACGCCATCGAGTTCCACGGCTGGGGCGCGCGGCTGCCGAAGATCGAAACGCCGGATTGGGTCGTCTTCGATCTCGACCCGGACGAAGGACTCCCTTTCTCCGCCGTCGTCGACGCGGCGTTCGAGGTGCGCGAGAGCCTCGCCCAGATCGGCCTGCTCGGCTTCGTCAAGACGACGGGCGGCAAAGGCCTGCACGTGATGGTCCCCCTTCGACCACGCCATGCGCGCGATGCCTACGATGCGCGCGATGACTGGGACACCATCCGCGCGTTCGCGGCGTGGGTGGCCGAGACGTTCGCCACGCAGGCCCCGTCTCGTTACGTCGCGACGATGACGAAGGCGAAGCGCACGGGGAAGGTCTTCATCGACCACTTCCGCAACGCGTCGCGCGCGACCGCGATCCTCCCGTACTCCCCGCGCGCGAAGCCCGGCGCGCCGGTCGCGATGCCCGTCGCCTGGGACGAGCTCCGGCACGTCGACCCCGAGGAGTTCACCGTCCGGACCGTCCCCGACATCATCGCGCGACGCCGCAACGATCCTTGGGCCGAAATGAAAACTTGCCGGCAGGTCTTGCCGGCAAGTGTCAGGCGCCTCCTCGACGACGACGGGCGCGTGCATGCGGCGTCCGCACGCACGCGCTCACGCCGTACCGCTCACTGACCGGGCGGCTTCGGGATGCACGCGGCGAGCTGCCCGGCGCTCACGAAGCACGTCGAGCCCTGGATGCAGTCGTTGTCCGTCTGGCACGGGAACGCGCACTTGCCGTACTGCGTGTTGCACTTGTGCGTCATGCACTGCGAGTCGTTCTGGCAGGGGAGCGCCGTCGGACCGGGGACCGCGAGCGCACCCGTCGCCGCGGGCTGCTGCTGCGGGTATCCCTGCTGCTGCGGATAGCCCTGCTGCGGGTACTGCTGCTGCTGCTGCGGGTACCCCTGCTGCTGCGGATAGCCCGGTTGACCGTACGGCTGCGTGCTCGCGGCCGGCGCGTTCGCGGGCGGAGTTTCATCTTTGCTGCCACACGCGACCGAGAGAACGGACGCCACCGTGACGACGCCCACGACCAAAGCCGAAATCCTTCGCATGCATTCCTCCGAAGCTAGCCATTTCGTCCGGGCAAAACGCGTTCGAACGAGCCCTAGAACTATCGGCCCCCAGGCGGAGCGTCAACGTTCGTGCACGGCGAATCCAGCCGGACCGAACAACGGGGATGATCGCCCACGAAAACGCGGTGTAAGGTCCCGGAGATGCGACGCCAGCACGGGATTTGGGCCATCGGGATCGCCGGCGTCTTCGTGGCCTGCCATCGCGGAAATCCGCCGGGAGCCGACGTCGACGCCTCGGCGTCGGGGCTGCCCGTACCGGAATTCGGCGCCGTCCCGACGGACGCCGCGGCGCTCGGAGCTTCGACGCGCGATGCCTCGGCGCGCGCGACACCGGTCCTCGACGCGACGGACGGCGGCTCCGACGGCGACGCCGCGACCCCCGACGCCGGTCCGCCGCGCGCCGTTCCCATGGACGATTCGGTCCCGCGCGACGCGAACGCCGCCGCCGCGGACGCCGCGGTCCTCGGGCAGACGCACGACAAGCCCTCGACATCGAACGACGCGTTCCAAGCGCGGATGAAGGCCGTCTGGGAGGCCGTCGCGCGCGACGATCCCGACCACGCCGCCGCGTCCTTTTTCCCGCTCGAAGCCTACGAGCAAGTGAAGGCCATCGCGACGCCGGCGCGCGATTGGCGCTACCGCCTGATGGGCAACTTCAAGCGGGACGTCCACGCGCTCCACGCCGATCTGGGGCGCGCGGCCGAGCGTGCGGCCTTCGTGCGCGTCGAGGTCCCCGAGGCGAGGGTGCGCTGGATCGAGCCGGGCGAGGAGACGAACGCCGTCGGCTACTATCGCGTGTATGGCACACGCATCGTGTACGAGGTCGACGGCAAGGAGCGGAGCTTCGGCGTGACGTCGCTCATCTCTTGGCGCGGCGAATGGTACGTCGTGCATCTCACCGGCTTCCAGTGAACCCGCGCGCGCCCATGCATGGCGTGCGACGCCGACACGCGCACGGCCTGCGGCAACGATGCGCGCGACGTCGCGAAGGACGTCGAGGCAAAGTGTCCCCGGCGGGCGCGGCACGTGGGACCACCCATCGGCACCGGGTTGTCTCGACGAGACCAATGCATGGCAATGATTGAATAAAACGGCAGAGTCAACGAATGCGCATGGCCCGTGCAACGTGGCTTCGCGAGGTCGTTTCCATGTCGATCGTTCAATCGAGGTTCTGGAATCGCTACGACGCCGATGCGTCCGATGATCTCTACGACGACGAGGTCCCCACCCAGCGACGCGGCGAGGTCTCCGATGCCCTCCCGTCGCCTCCCATCGCGGCGAACGAAGCGTTCGTCCGCGTGCGCGCCGGATCGTCGCGGTGGTCGAACGACCGTTTCGTCGGCAAGTTCCTCGCGCTCATGCTCGCCGGCGTGACCGACGAGCTCGTCGCCGAGGTCCTCGCGGTCGGACCGCAACTCTCGGAGCTACGGCCCGGCGATCGCGTGGTCGTTCCGGCGACGGTGCCGCGCTCGCGCGTCGCCAATTTGTCGAACGACGGTCACCGCGTGCTGAGGATCCCATCCGCCGATCGTGTGCTCATGAAGGTCCCGGACGAGCTTCGCGGCGCGCCCGACGACCAGATCCTGTTCCTCTACCGGCGCCGCCTCGAGTGGCTCGAGTGACGCTCGGCCCCGCATCGGTCGACGGCGCGATCGGCGCGCGCCTCACGGGGCTCGCTGTGCGGGTCGCGCGTCTTTGGATCCCTGCTCGCGGATCACGCGGGAGAGCGCGGGGAGCAGGACGCGGAAGGTCGTCCCCTTGCCCACGGTGGACGTCACCGTGATCTCGCCGCCGAGCTCGGAGACGAGGCGCTGGCTGATCGCCAAGCCGAGCCCCGTCCCCTGCCCCGTCGGCTTCGTCGAGTAGAACGGATCGAAGACGCGCGCCATGGCGTCCGGCGCGATGCCGACGCCCGTGTCGGAGACGTCGATGGCCACCCATTTGTCGCCCGCGGAGCCGATGCGCACCGCGAGCACGTTCTCCGTCGCGTTCGTGCCGCCCATGGCCTGGAGCGCGTTGAGCACGAGGTTGAGGACGACTTGCGAGACGCGCGCCGTGTTCGCCACCACGGGCGGCACCGAGTCGAACGACTTTTCGAGCCGCGCCGATCGCACGATCTCGCTCCTCGCGAGGGCCAACGTCGACTCGACGGCCGAGACGACGTCGATCGGCCCCACGGGCGCGCTGTCGCCGCGGGCGAGCACCAAGAGCTCGCGCACGATGAAGCGGATCCTGTCGACGCCGTCGATCGCCGTCGCCAGCGCCCCACGCGCCGCCTCCACCACGCCCCCGAACGGCGCGAGCTGCCGCTGGGCGATCTCGATGTTGTTGAGGACGTAGGCCAGCGGGTTGTTGACCTCGTGGGCCACGCCGGCCGCGAGCAGCCCGAGCGAGGCCAGCCGATCGGCCGTGACGAGCTGCTGCTGCATACGGACGCGCTCGGTGATGTCACGCCCGGCGACGAGGCGCGCGGGGACGCCGCCGAACACGACGTCTTGCGTCGGCGCGAGCTCGACGAGGACCGTTTCCCCGTCGCGCGCGACGAACCACCCTTCGACGAAGGCCCCCACGCCCTTGCGCGAAGGGCCCGCGGGGTCGAGCATGCCGCGCGACCGCGGATCGACGAGCGCGGAAATCGGCGTCCCGACCAACGCCCCCGTGTCGTCGTAGCCCAACGCGCTCGCGAACGCGCGGTTGACCCAGAGGACGCGGTCGTCGGCGTGCACGAGCACCATGTTCGGCAAGTTCTCGAGCAGCGTGCGGAGCTCGTCGTGGGCGCGCTGGAGCGAGCGGATGCTCGCGGACTGGATCTGCCGCTGCGCCTCGAGCACGCGCATGTCGCGCCGGAAGGCGACCGCCCGCACGGCCCGCGCGACGAGGCTGCGCGCCGAGCGGTTCGGGGGCAGCAGAAAGACCGTGTCCATCGTGCGCGGCGTGACCCGCGTCTCTCCGAGCTCGGCGACGGGCAGCCCGAGCAACGTCGGCATCGCCGCCATCGCGCCCTCGGCGATGTGGAAGAACGGCGCGCTCGGCTCGTGCGGCTCGGGGATCTCCATGTGGATCCGCAGGCGGCCCTCGGAGGGGCTCTGGAAGAGCAAGACGTGCGGGAACATCGCCGGGATCATCCAGCGCTCGCCGATGCGGTAGAGGGTGTCGAGCGACAGCGTCGCGCGCGCGACGCGCTGAAAGACCGCGTACGCGGGCATGCGGGGCATGTGCCGGCCGACGCGCCGGATGCGCTCGACGTCACCGCCGACCTCCTTGCGGAGCTGCTCGAGGATTTCGACGAGCACCGACCACGCGACCGTTTGCGAGACGTCGCTGAGCGGCCCCGGATCGAGCCCCAGGGGCCGAACGAGGGAGTCGCGTGAAATTCCTTCGGCCTCCGCGGACTCGAAGAGCACGCTCGTGGCCCGGCAACTGATCAGCAAGATCCGAAGTATAATTCGTCCGCGCCCTCCCATTGCGATGCGGACGGCTCGGACCCTTCGAACTTCGAACGAAGGAGCGCGACGGCGGTGATACCGGTGGAGTGGATTCCAGTGGTGGTGTCATTCATCCATCACCTGATGCTTTCATGCATCACCCATGGTCGGATCGATCGTCGAAATTTGCCTGGATTAGGACCATTCTCGCAGAACTGGTGCAGCTACGGACCACCCGTATAGTGCGGCAAGCATGGAAACTGCAGAGGCCACCGGAATCCACGTTGGACGGAAAAGCTTGGCGGGCGTCCGGCCCCGATTCCGTTCATCAACCTCACGAGGTCCCGTTCGATGCGACGTTCCTCTCTCGCGGCGCTTCTCGCCATCGCGGCCCTGACGACCGCTTGCGGCTCATCGAGCCCCGACGCCCCGACGCTCGAGAATGGATCGGCCGGTCCTTCGAGATCGCCGAACTCGTCGACGCCTCCGGATTCGAACGACCCGACGCGGTCCCCGGAAGATCCGAAGCCGGATCCGAACGCGGAGACCATCGTGCGCGTGCACTACCCCGAGGGCAAAGGAGACATGAACATCACCGGCGACGTCGGCTCGCTCTCCTCGACGCCGGCCCCCATGAAGAAGACCGGCAGCAACACCTGGGAAATGGATCTGGGTGTCCTTTCGGCCGTCAGCCACGTTCATCCGCAGCTCGGAGACAAGCCCTCGCTCGGCCCGGATTACAATGTTCAACCTGGGCAGACGTTGGATATCTATCCGCACTTCACCCAACGAAAGGGGATGATGCGCCAGGGCAACCTGCAATCCAAAATTCATACGAAGGTCGCGGGCGGCACACGAACGGTCGAGATCTACCTACCTCCGACCTATATCGAAAATACCGAAGCGCGATTCCCCGTCATCTACGTCATCGACCCGCAGGGGTATTTCGGCACGGCGCCGAACACCTTCCAGGACATGCTAGCCGACGACGCCATCGAAGCGGCCGCCGACTCCGGCAAGTTCGCGGAGGCCATCCTCGTCGGTGTCGATACTTTGTTTTACGTCGGCCTCGACAAGGACTTCGGGTACTACCGCATGCTCGAGTTGACGCCCACGAGCCACAACATCAATTATTTGACGGGCCAAGAGACTCCGGGAGATTACGGTGAAGGACCTCATTTCCTGGAGATGGTGACGAAGGAATTGAAGCCTCTCATCGACGAACAGCTTCGTACTCTCCCGGACAAAAAGCACACCCATCTCTCCGGGTTTTCGCTCGGAGGTCTGATGGCGATGTACGGAGGCGCGGTTCATTCGGACGTCTTCGGTGGAGTCGTCAGCTTCTCTGGATCGGCCTGGTGGGATCGAAAATCGGTCGTCCAAAATATCAAGGACATGAAAAACGGTCCGTTCAAGGTGTACGCGGACGTCGGTGATGCCGAAGGCACGGATCCCGACTCCGGCATCAACGTCATGGTCGAAAGCAACACGGCCGCATTCAAGGCCTACGAGGACGCCGGATACGTGCAGGGAAAGACCTTGATGACCCAAGTCTGTCCGGGCGGAACCCACGACGGAGGATCCTGGGCGAAGCGCCTCCCCGACGCGTTCGCGTTCGCGCTCGGCCCCGGGCGCTAGAGAGCCGACCCGGAGGTGCCCCGTCGAATCGGTCGCACCGAACGAGCGCGCGACCGCGAGGCCGCACGCAGGAGGCACGTGGGAGCACGATGGGTCATCGGGCCGGAGCGGGCCAGACGTGAAAACGGCCGCTGCCTCGTGGGAGGAGCGGCCGTCTTTCTACCCTAGGATTGCAGTCTCTTGTGCGAAGGAGGGGACTTGAACCCCTACGGTGTTACCCGCTAGCACCTCAAGCTAGTGCGTCTGCCAATTCCGCCACCTTCGCGATGGGGACGCGACAATTATTCTTCTTTCTCGTCTTCGTCAACAGCCTTTGTGGACCTCGCGCGAAGAAGCGCCGCCGCGACCTCGTGAAGCTCGAACGGCTTGCGGACGAGCACGGCGGATTCGCCGCGGACCGCCTCGGGAAGCACGTCCGCGTTGCCCGTCACGAGCACGATGGCTGCGCCCGGGAGCTCGGTGCGCATCTTGGCGAGGGCGCCTTCGACGTCGGCCTCGATGGGCGAGAGGTCGACCAGCACGCCGTCGAACGGTCCGTGCCCGAGCGCATCGTCGAGCTTCTCGCGGCTCGTCGCGACCGTGACGACGGCCCCGCGTGCCTGGAGCGAGGCCTCCAGCAAGTCGGTCACGGCGGGATCGTCTTCGACCACGAGGACGCGCAGGCCCTCCAGATCGCGGACGCGCGCCGTGGACACGGGCGCGCGCGGGATCGCGTCGACCCGCGGCCACCTCAAGCGGAAGCACGCGCCGGCACGCGCGTCGACGAGCGTGAGATCGCCGCCACGGGAACGCGCCAACGCACGCGAATGACGAAGGCCGATCCCCGCGCCCCCCGCGCGCTGGGTGTCGCCCTGGAAAATCGATTCGCGGCGCTCGGGCGTGACGCCCGGTCCCTCGTCCGACACGGCGATCGTGCAACGCTCCGGCTCGACCTCCACGACGACACGCACGGTCGACCCCGGCGGCGCATGGGCGAACGCGTTGAGGATGACGTTCGTCAGGACTTGCGACAAGTCGAGGGCGCCCTCGATTTTCGGCGCGAAGGCCGCGTCGTCGAGCTTCGTCCCCGAGCGCGGCAGCCCCTCGAGCACGAGCCCCACGCGCGCGCGCTGCGCTTCGACGTCGAGCCCGCGGACCAGCTCGTCGAGGACCGACGACAGATCGCGACGCTCGTCGATGCGCGGCCCTCCGATCGCGTGGCGCGCCAGATCTCGGGCGACCCGGGCGCGTTGCTCGATGACCTGGAGCGCGTAGACGACCTGCTCGTGGCTCGCGCCGGGCGCGCGCGCTTCGGCCACCCACCCCAGGAGGACCGTGAGCGTGTTCGACACGTCGTGCAAGACGCCCGCGAGATCGCGATGGGGATCGACCGGGTCGGTCACGGCGACGACGCTACGCCAAACGGGCCGCTACGTCACGGTCCGGCTTCGCGGGATCACGTTACAACCACGCTGGACATCGCGTGATCGCGCCACGATCAGGACGGCTCGGCCGCCGCGTCGATCGTGCCCTGCTTCGCGAGCCGCTCGAGCGTGCGCGCGATGAGCTCGCGATGATCTTTCTGCGCGGGATGGAAGCCGGGGCGGAGATACTCGACGATGCCCGCGAGGAAGACGCCGCGGACGATCGACGGCGGGAGCTGGATGCGCCCCTCGTTGACGGCCTTCTGGCGCACCTTCCCGAGCTCGCGGAGTCCCTGGAGGAACGTCATGCCGTCCTCCTTGAGGAGCTGATTCATGCCCTGCAGCCAGAATCCACCGAGGATCAACGTCGCGAGGACCATGCCCGAGGCGCGCACGAAGTAGCTCGGATCGACCTTCTGCAGCACGTCGAAGGCGACGCACTTGTGTTCGAGCTCTTCGACGGCGTGCCACTCGAGCAGCGCGCGCATCGAGGGCTCCGCGGTCTCGAGGAGGCCGTTCGACAGCGCCTCTTCGGCGAGGATGGCCGTGTAGTGCTCGAGCGCCGTGGTCACCGCCAAGCGAAGGATCGGCGGCGCGCCCTTCTCGATGATGTCGTACGCGATGTGCTCGTACGACTTGAGGAAGCCGTCGACGTCGTAGCCTTGCGCGCGCATCGTCTCGAAGTAGCGCTCGTGCGTGTACGCGTGGCGCCCCTCTTGACCGAAGAACCCTTTGATCTGCGCGAGGAGCTCCTCGTCGGTGATCCGGTCCATGTAGTGGCGCACGGAGCGCACGAAGAAGCGCTCACCCGCGGGGAAGAGCAGGTTCACGCTGTTGACCAAGTGCGTCAGCGCCGTGCTGTCGGCGAACCAACGCCGCGGTACCGACGTGAAGCCAACACGTGGCGCTCGAACGCGCAGGGCATTGGCGTGGCGCTTCCTTCGCGTGGGGATGGCTTGAACGTCTTGCATGGCGGTTCTCCTTGCCAACTGAACGGCGTTCAATAAACTTTAAAGGAAACTGAATCACAGTCAATAGATGGGCGTACACATCGACGTCGGAACGCGTCAAAGTGAGCTCGAGGACGCTCGCACGCCCCCTCCTCGACGTTGAACGCGCCCGTTCGGAAGGTTAGGCTGCCGTCGTGGAACCGGTGCTCAAGTCATTGAAATCGCGAGCAAACGGAGCGCCGCGCCCCCCGCGGAGGAGCGCCGCTGCGCCCGATACGAGCCGAGAACCACGCACCCGGCTCGAGACCGACAAGCGCCGCGCGCAGCTCATCGAGCTCGGCCTTCAGCGTTTCGGCAAGAGCTCCTACGACGAGGTGTCGATCGAGGTCATCGCGCAGGCCGCGGGGATTTCGAAGGGGCTCCTCTACCACTACTTCCCGACGAAGCGCGCGTTCTACGTCGCGTGCGTGCGCGCGGAGGCCGAGCGATTCCTCGCGTTCGTCGACCGGCACACGGAGGGGACGCCGGCCGATCAACTCCGGACGCGCATCGACGCGTACCTGACCTTCGTGCGGAACCGCGGGCACGCGTTCACGACGCTCATGCGCAGCGGCATCGGCGTCGACACGGAGATCGCGCGCATCGTCGACGAGACACGCCGCGCCTGCCTCGACGTCATGATGCACGGCTTCGACGCGCTACCGGCCGCCATTTGGGGCGTCGACGCGAACCAGACCCCCTTCGACGATCCGCTCGTCCGGCTCGCGCTCCGTGGGTTCATCGGCTTCGCCGAAGCCGTGAGCATCGAATGGGTGGAGGCGCTCGCGCAAGACTCGCGCGCCATCGAGACGTCGCCGCAAGAAGACGTGCGCGAGCTCTTGGTCAACGCGCTCGTCGCGGGCGTGACGAGCGCGTTCGCCATGAAGAAGAAGTAGCTCTCGGAGGACTCGTCAGCCGTCCGTCGCTTCGATGACGGCCTCGACGACGGGCGAAGGACGCCCCTCTTCGCGAAGGACGCGGAGCGCGCGGCGCGAGGCCTCGACCGTGATGTCGCGGGCCTCGACGATCATCGCGGCCACGCGCTCGACCTCGGCGCCTTCGGCCCCGGCGGCGAGCGCGACGGCGCGCGCGTGGAGCGCCATGTGGCCGCGCTGGATGCCATCGGTCGCGAGCGCGCGAACGGCCGCGAGGTTCGAGGCGAGCCCGACGGAGGCCGCGATCGCCGCGAGATCGCCGGCTTCGGTGACGCCCATCATCTTGAGCGAGAGGCGCGCGCTCGGGTGCACGCGGAGCGTCCCGCCGACGGTGCCGAGCGCGAGGGGCAGCTCGATGAAGCCGACGAGATCGTCGCCGTCGCGGCGCCAGATCGACAGCGGCGCGTAGCGACCGGAGCGGGCCGCGAACGCGTGCGCGCCGGCCTCGACCGCGCGCCAGTCGTTGCCGGTCGCGATGACGACCGCGTCGATGCCGTTCATGACGCCCTTGTTGTGGGTCGCGGCGCGGTAGGGATCGAGCTCGGCGAAGCGCGAGGCGTTGACGATGCCGTCGATGACCGCGCTGCCGTCCATGTGCTCGGTCGCGAGGACCTTCGACGGGACGCGGCAGCGTACGCGGACGCAGCGGCGGTCGCAGAGGTTCGACAGGATGCGAAGGCCGACGTGCCCGTTCGCGAGGGCGGCGAGGCGATCGGCGACGGCCTCGGCGATGGTGTTGACGAGGTTCGC
Source organism: Labilithrix sp. (assembly GCA_044226145.1). Taxonomy (GTDB): domain Bacteria; phylum Myxococcota_A; class Polyangia; order Polyangiales; family Polyangiaceae; genus Labilithrix. The sequence goes on from JBGAHN010000056.1 coordinate 21,080, forward strand.
GCCCATCGCGTCCCGGCAGTCGACGAGGATGTGGGCGACGATCATCTCGTCGGCAGGTTCGCCGAGCACGCGCACCTCGAGCTCGCGGGCGCCCCCGCCGCGCGCGACGAGGCCCGGCGCGGCGTCGTTCGCGGCGGCGAGGATCTCGTCCTTGGCATCGAGGATGGCGCGCTTGGCGGCGTCCGCGTCCTTGACGTGCGTGAGCTGCACCTGGCTGATCATGAGCGGCGGATCGATCTCCGCGGTGAAACCGCCGCCCGCGCGCACCATCTTGGCGGCGTTCGACGCGGCCGCGACGACGCTCGGCTCCTCGACGACCATCGGGACGACGTGGTCTTGCCCGTTGACCCGGACGTTGAGCGTCACGCCGTACGGCAAGCTGTAGGTCCCGAGCACGTTCTCGACGAATTTGTCCGCCGTCTCCGCGTCGAGTCCGCCGCCTTCGAGCGCGCGACGGATCTCGTGGATGTCGACGCCCGTGGCGTCGCTGACGAGCGTGTGTCGCTCGGCGACCGTCACCTTGTAGAACCCGGGCAATTGCGAGGTGGGCTTCGTCATGGCGTTGCGGCGCGCGTCGCGGCTTCGGCCTCGGCCGGAGTCGCCTTCGCGATCCTCACTCCTTTCTCGTCGATACCTACGTCCAACACGGCAAGTCCGAGCGCGCGGGCGCGCGCGACGAAATCGTCCGAAGGGGGCGACGCCCCGAAGAAGACGACGACGTCTCCTCCCCCCGCGCCCGACACGCAAAACGCAGCGTCTTCGGCGCGCGCGCGGCGAGCTCGCCGACCTCGGGAGGGACGATGGGCGCGCCCGACGCACGACCGATGGCGCCGAGACAGGCCGCGGCGCGGCGAACGTCGTCGATGAAAGGGGCCACGGCGCCGGCCGCGAGATCGTGCGCGGCTCGCCCGCGATCGCCGAGAGCTCGCGCATGAGCGCGTCGTGGGCGTCGCGATCGCGCGCGGCGAAGCGATCGAGGTGCGCCCGGAGCTCGGAGGTGCGGGCGCTCGCGGCGCACGCGAAGACCGAGAGGTGCAATCCCCGCGGGAACGCGACGGGCTCCGGCAACGCGTCTTTTCGGTAGCGGAGCACGCCGCCGAAGACGCTGGCAGCGACGTCGACGCCGCTGCCGCCGCCTTGGGCTTCCGCGTGCGCGAATCAGCCTTCCAGAAGAGCTCGGCCCGCACGTCCGGGCGGGCGAGATCGGCGCCGCGCTCGGCCGCGCGAACGGCGAGCGACGCCACCAAGATCGCGCTGCTCGCGCCGAGGCCGAGCTTGCGATCGCCTCGAATACGCCGACGCGTCGACGAGCGGCGCGGGATCGGCGCCGAGCGCCGCGCGCACCTCGATCGAGGGCGCTCCGGATCGCGATCCGTCGGCGACGGCTCCGCGCGAGGTCGCGACGACGACGGCCGGCGCGCCGTGCAGCACGGCATAGGCGCCCGTGAGGACGAGCTTGCCAGGGGCGAAGACCTTCATCGGGCCTCCACGGACGGCGCGCGATCGGCCAAAGCTTCCTCCGGGAGCGTCTCGACGATCCGCGCCGGTCCGCCCGGTCGGGTCTCGAGGACGCGGAGCACACCGGGCACGCGCGCGAGCCGCTCTTTCGCGACGTCGGCGTGGTGGGTCGGGACGAGGCACTTCAAATGCGGTCCGGCGTCCATCGTCGCGTACGCCTCGATGCCTTCAGTGCGCATCGCCCGCACCTCGGACAGCGCCGCGAGCGTGACGCCCGAGACGTAGATCACGCCCGCGGCCATCGCGCATGCGTGCATGGCGAGCGCGCTTTTTTCGGCGAGCTCGAACGCCGTGCGGACGTCGCCGGCGGCGATCGCGGCCTTCAAGCGCGCGAACGTGCGCGGGGCTTCGTCGACCCACGCCCGGTAGTAGGGGCTCTCGCGCTGCGTGAAGAGCATGCCGTCGGTCGACGAGGTGGTCTTCGCGCGCTCCGTCGTCACGCAGACGAGCACGCGCACGTCGAGCGCCTCGGGGCCGACGACGGGGGACGCGACGCCGAGCGCGCCGTCGCCGCCGTCGAGGGCGACGAAGCCGCCGAACAAGCTCCGGGCCGCGCTCGCCGAGCTGGCCCGCGCGAGCTGGCTGACGCGGGCGGCGTCCCAATCGAGCGACGCGGCACGGCACGCGGCGAGGGCGAGCGCCGCGAAGCCCGACGCGCTCGACGCGAGGCCGCTCGCCGTCGGGAAATCGTTGTGCGAGACGACGCGGGCGCGCGCGTCGATCTTCGCGTGGGCGCGGACCGTGTCGAGGAGCGCCGAGGCCCGCTCGAGCGGTCGCCCCACTTGCTTCTCGCCGCCGAGGACGAGTTCGTCGGACGCGAGCGCCGGATCGAAGCGCACGACCGTCGTCGTCGTCATGCCCGCGAGCGTGACCGACAAGCTCGGCACCGCCGGGACGTTCCCCTCCCCCTCGCGCTTGCCCCAGTACTTGGCGAGCGCGATGTTCGGATGGGCGATGGCGGTCGCGACGCGGCTCACGTGCTCTCCTGGACGAGGACGGGCGCGGACGCCGACTCACGCGCGCGCGGGGTCGAGGCCACGGTGAAGAAGCCGTCGTAGCCCGCCCGCTTCCATCCTTCGAGGACCGCCTCGCCGCGCGCGGGATCGTCGACGAGCGCGACGACGCATCCGCCGCCGCCGGCCCCGGTGAGCTTCGCGCCGAGCGCGCCGTTCTCGCGGGCCTTGGCGACGATCTCTTCGATTTCGGGCGTCGAGAGGAAGAGCCCCGAGAGCAGCATCTGGTTCAAGTCGAGGAGCTGGCCGACGGCGCGTTCGTCGCCGGCCTCGAGCGCGAGGCGCGCGTTGCGCACGACCGTGTGGATGGCGTCGAAGGTCTTCTTCGTCGTCTCCGGGCGACGCTCGCGGAGGCGCGCCACGGCCTCGACCATCGTCTTCGTGCTCGACGCCGCGCCCGTGTGCCCGATGCAGAGCCGGAGCGGCCGACCGAGTCGGATGCGCTCGATGTTCGGCCGCTGCGCTTCGTTCCGTTCGAACAGGATGCACCCACCGAGCGACGCGACGGCGGCGTCGATCCCGGACGGATTGCCGTGGAACACGCGCTCCCACGCGCCCGCGCGTTCGGCGATCGCCTCCGCCGACGCGCCCGGATCGAGCGATCGCGCGACCGCGACCCCGAGCGCCGCCGAGCAACCGAGCCCGCCGCCCGGCGGGAGATCGGCCGACGCCTCGACGCGCACGTGGCCCACGATGGGCTCTCCCGCGTCCCGCTGCGCTTCGCGCGTGACCGCGAGCACGTCCCGAAACGCGCGGCCGAGCGCGAGACCTTCGGGGTCCGAGGTCTCGCCGACCGTGATGTTCCATCCGTGGACGTAGAGCTCGCTCGCCTCCGCCGAACGCGGCGACGCCTCGGCCCAAGCCCCCCGGTCGATGCCCACGGCGAGCGCCGGTACGCCGTAGACGACCGCGTGCTCGCCGAACAGGATGACTTTTCCGTGCGCCGTTCCGCGACGCCCTTCGATCGTCGTCATGATGAGCGTTCCCCCAACACGTTCACGGCGCCTTCGAGCTCCGCGCGTCCGCGCGGCGTGAGGCGCTCGATGTTCCCGAGCCGCGACCGCGCCTCGGCGAGCAACGAAGCGATCTTCCCTTCGACGCGAGCGCGCGCGCCGCTCGACTCCATCACGAGGGTGAGCTCGCGGATCTCGGCGTCGGACGCGTCGGCCTTCCCCAGCACGCGATCGGCCACGGCGCGCGCGGCCGGATCCTCGGCGAGCGCGTCGACGAGCGCCGTCCGCTTGCCCTGCCGGATGTCATTTCCGATGGGTTTTCCGGTCATTTTCGGATCCCCGAAGGTCCCGAGCAAGTCGTCGCGCAATTGGAACGCGACGCCGAGCGGCTGGCCGACGCCTTCGAGCTCCGCGAGGCGCGCCTCGGACGCCCCCGCGAAGCACGCGCCGAGCGCGAGCGGCCCCACGACCGTGTAGCTCGCCGTCTTCAACGCGTGCACGGTCTCGAGCGCGGGGACCTGGGACGACCGCGAGCGGCCGACGCACATCTCGGCCATCTGACCGAGGACCACGTCTTCTTGGATCTTCGCGAGCGTGCGCGAGGCTCGAAGCAGCGACGGCGCCGGCAGCGTGGCTTCGAGGAGCGCCGACTGGGCGTAGCCGCACGCGAGATCGCCGGCGAGCACGGCCATCGCATCACCGAGCGCGCGATCGCCCAACGCTTCGCGCAGGAGGACGTGCACGGACGGGCCACCTCGGCGGGTCGCATCGTCGTCCATCCAGTCGTCGTGGATGAGCAAGTAGGTCTGCAAGAGCTCGATCGCGAGCATCGCAGGCATCGCGGGCATCCACGACGGCGACGTGGGCGACGTGGACGACGCCCCGGCCGCGACGTCCGCGCACGCGTCGTACGCCGCGGCCACCAGGGCGGCGCGGACCCGTTTGCCGCCGCGAAGCGAGAGCTCTGCGACCGCGCGGGCCGCACGTTCGGCGTCGTCGCTCGCCTTGCCCGCGGCCGTCACGCGCGGCGACAGCCACGCCTCGAGCCGAGGCTCGAGAACGCGACGCACGTCGGAGGCGAGCGCCGCGAAGGTCTCGGCTCCCGAAGGCGACGGCGCTCGTTCCAGCGGGCTCGGCTCACCAAGGCTCATGCGCGTCGATCCAAAGAAGAGGCGGATGCTCGCCGGTCTTCGAATCAACGAAAACGCGAGCGCTAGGTGAAAGTGGTGGGAGTGGCGGTACGTACGACACGATCCACGACGCACCGCGACGGGAGCTCCGTCGCGCTAGGTTTAGAGGCCGGCGGCTGCGACGTCAACGCCTCCAAAGCGCCTCGAATGCGGATGTTTCCTTTAGAATTCACGCACTTTCAATTTTCTTTGAAGTATCTTGAGGTTTCCTCGTTGGGGCGAGCCGGTGCGATCCCCACGAGCACGACCGAGCGAAGGGAGCGGCAATGAGCAGCGAAGGCTCGATTGGCCAGCGCAAGGCCGATCATCTGGCCCTGTGCGCCACGGACGACGTCGCATTCCAGCGGACGACGACGCTCTTCGAACGCGTGCGGCTCGTGCACGATTCCTTGCCGGAGCTCGACGCCGACGCGGTCGACACGTCGATCACGCTCCTCGGCAAGCGGCTTCGCGCGCCCATCGTCATCGCCGCCATGACGGGAGGAACGGACGAAGCGGCGCGCGTGAACCGCGAGCTCGCGGGCATCGCCGAAGAGCGCGGCTACGGCTTCGGCCTCGGTAGCCAGCGCGCCATGCACCTCCGGCGCGAGACGACGGGCTCGTACGCCGTCCGCGACGCGGCTCCGACGGCGCTGGTGCTCGGCAACCTCGGCGTCGTGCAGGCGCGCGAGATGCCGACGACCGACGTCCTCGCCCTGGCCAGCTCCGTCGGCGCCGATGCCCTCTGCATCCACTTGAACCCCGCGATGGAGCTCGTCCAGTCCGGCGGCGATCGCGATTTTCGAGGCTGCCTCGCGACGATCGAGCGGCTCGTGCGCGAGCTCCCCTTGCCCGTCGTCGTCAAGGAGACCGGCTGCGGGCTCTCGCGCAAGGTCGGCGAACGGCTCGCGGCCGTTGGCGTTCGGCACGTCGACGTCTCGGGCGCGGGTGGGACCTCGTGGGTCGCCGTCGAGACGAAGCGCGCCGAAGCCGCGTCGGACGTGCGCGCGCAAGGCCTCGGCCAAGCCTTCTGGGATTGGGGGATCCCGACCGCGGCGAGCGTCGGCATGCTCGCGCCCCTCGGCTTCGAGTCGCTCGTCGCGACGGGCGGCGTCGCGACCGGCCTCGACGTCGCCCGCGCCCTCGCGCTCGGTGCGAGCGCCGCGGGGATCGCGCGGCCCGTGCTCAAGGCACTGACTCACGGAGGTCGGAGCGGCGCGCTCGCGTTCCTGGACGCCGTCGAAGCGGAGCTCCGCACGGCCATGATCCTGACCGGCAGCCCCGACGTCGCCGCCCTTCGCCGCGCGCCGCGCATCGTGGAGCCGGAGCTCGCGCGATGGATCGCATCGGTATAGCGACGGTTCGTCCTTCGCGAATGACGCGGGAAATGACGCGCACGACGAGGCGGAGACCAGGCTCCCTTCGCCTGCGGGCTTTGCTCGCATCGGTCAAAAAAGCAGTGTAGTTTCGAAGAGAGCCGTGTCGTCCTCGACCGAAAGCGCGTCCCGAGAGCCTCGCCCGGACAGCCCGCGTACGTTTCGCGCGCTCGTCGTCGAGGACTCTCCCATGATGAGGCAGCTCATCGTGTTCGCGCTTTCGCGCGTCAAACAGATCCGCGTGACGGAGGCCGAGGACGGCGTGGACGGCCTTCGCAAGCTCGCCGCGAACCGGTTCGACATCCTCCTGACCGACATCAACATGCCGATCATGGATGGGCTGAAGCTCGTCCGGCGCGTCCGCACGGATCCGACGCACAAGGACATCCCTGTCGTCGTCATCACGACCGAGAACGCCGACGAAGATCGTCAGCGCGCGCTGTCGCTCGGCGCGAACGCCTACATCACGAAGCCGATTCAGGCGCCGAACGTCATCGCCACGGTCAAAGGGCTGCTCGGCATCGAAAGCTGAGCCCGCCATGGTGCACGTCAAGATCTGCGGCGTGGTCTCGGTCGAAGACGCCGTCGCGTGCGTCCGGCTCGGCGCGAGCGCGATCGGCCTCAACTTCGTCGAAGGCAGCCCGCGGCGCGTCGGTCTCGAAGCGGCGAGGGACGTCGCGCGCGCCGTGCACGACGAAGCCGCGCGCACCGGGCGACGCGTGCAAGTGGTCGGCGTCGTCGCGCACGCGGGTGACGATCCCAGGCTTCTCCGCGCGCTCATGCACGACGTGGGGCTCGACTGCCTGCAGCTCCATGGCGACGAGTCCCCGGCCCTCGTCGAGGCGCTCTTGCCGCACGCGTACAAGGCCGTTCGCATCGCGACCGAGGAAGACGTCGCGCGCGCCGAGGCCTTTCCCGGCGAGCACCTGCTCGTCGACGCCAAGGTCGAAGGCGCGCTCGGCGGCACGGGGCGCGTGTTCGACTGGCGCCTCGTCGAGCGGCTCGCCGAACGCCGCAAGCTGACCCTCGCCGGCGGGCTCGATCCGGACAACGTGAGGGACGCCGTCGCGCGGGTGAAGCCCTTTTGCGTCGACGTCGCGAGCGGCGTCGAGCGCTCGCCGAACGTCGCGCCAGGCGTCAAAGACCTCGAAAAAGTGCGCGCCTTCGTCGCCGCCGCACGGAGCTCGTAGCCGCGCCCTTCACTCCCCGAGCGAGAGCTCGGAGCGGCGGATCACTTCGGTCGTGAAGTCCCGCACGTGATCGATGCCTTCGAGCAGGACGTCCGCCGGCGTTTTCCCCGCCGCGACGAGCTCTTTCAGCGACGCGAGGTGAACGCGCTCGTCGTCCCCCGCGGGCGATTTCACGGCGCGCCGCTCGAGCCCGCCTTCGGCGATCGCCACGAACTTCTCGGCGATCGGCTGGAGCGTGGCCGCCCGGAACCGCGCGCCGAGGCCCTTTTGCCAGACTTCCTTGCGGACCGCCCCGACCTCGTCGAGCGTCCAATCCTGCGTGAGCGCGTCGGCCTCCGCGAGCGCTTTGTCGTCGTAAAAAATGCCCGTGTAGAGTGCAGGCAATGCCGCCGCGAGCTTCGTGCCTTGCGAATCGGCGCCGCGGACCTCGATCGTCTTCTTCAGCCGGACCTCCGGGAAGAGCGTGTTGAGGTGCGTCTGCCAGTCCGAGAGCAGCGCGTGGTGGCCCTGGAAGCCGCTCTTGAAAAAGCTCCGGAACGTCTGCCCGGTGTTCGCGAGCTTCTTTCCGTCGCGCTTGATCATGAACATCGGCACGTCGAGCGCCCACTCGACGTAGTCGACGAACTTCGCGCCGCGCTTCCAGAGCGACGGGACGAGGCCCGAGCGATCCGAATCGGTGTCGAGCCAGACCTTCGCGCGGAAGCTCTTGCCCCCGAACGGCGCGCCTTCGACGAACGGCGAGTTCGCGAACATCGCCGTCGTGAGCGGCGCGAGGCGGAGGGCGACGCGCATCTTGCGCATGGCGTCGTCCTCCGACAGGTAGTCGAAATTCGCCTGCACGGTCGCCGTGCGCAGCATCATGTCGAGCGCGAGGCTGCCCTTCGTCGGCAGGTAATCGCGCATGACGCCGTAGCGCTGCTTGGGGACCATGACGAAGTCTTCGCGGCGCGCGAACGGGTGGAAACCCAGGCCCAGCCAGCGAACGCCGTGCTTCTCGGAGAACGGTCGGAGCTCACGGAGGTGCTCGTCGAGCTCGGACTGGATTTGGTGGCAATCTTCGAGCGGCGCGCCGGAGAGCTCGAATTGGCTGCCCGGTTCGAGCGTGATGCTCGCCCCTCGCCGGAGCAGCGCGATGACGGGACCGCCTTCGCTCTCCGATTCGGGCGTCCAGCCGTTCGAGGACGCGAGCTCGTTCATGAGCGCGAGGACGCCGCCGTCTCCCTCGTACGGGAGCGGGCGTCCGCCCGGCGCGAAAACGCCGAATTTTTCCATTTCGGCGCCGATGCGGAACTCGGAGGCTGGTTTGACGGATTCGTGAAAAAGCGACAGGAGGTCGTCGTAGGACCCAATCGGCTTGTCGTTTCCAGTCTCGAGAATCACGGCGCTCGTCATCCCGTCTTCGGATGCTCCAGGTCGGTCGCGGGTTGTGCGGGGCCTTCCCGCGCGGGTCGGACCTTATAGCCCGGGTTTTCCGATCCGCTGCCGAAAAATGTCCGCGCGCCGCGGGGGCGACGTCCGACCGCCGTCGCCGGATCGCGGTTTGGCCGTGGTCTTGCGGTCGAAGAGGCGCACGCGACGAACGAGCAAATCGAGGAGGTAGACCGCGATCGCGGCGGCGATGAACCGCGACCACAAGTCCTGGTGGTAGCGAATCGTCTCACCCGCCGGGTCGAAGATGTGCGAAGGCGCCGCGTTCGGGGCGCCGCCAGTCACCGTGGCCGCGCGCGCAAGGGTCTCGAGGTCCGGCGAGAGCGCGAGGTATTCGCGTGGATACGGGTTCGTCACGTGACCGAAACTTTCGGCGACCTGGACGTTCCGCGTGCCACCCTTGCCGTCGTCGGCGGCCTTCTCGAGGCTGGCGTGGAGCAGGAAGGAGCCGAAGCGATCGAGCGGGAAATCGGACTCGTAGCGGCCCGGCGCGGTCTGCTTCATGGCGACTTCGCGGCGCTCGCCGTTCGGCTGCGGGCCGGTCACGACGAGCTTCGCGTCGAGGCCGTTGTGGAAGCGGTCGTCGCCCGTGACGGCGTCGATCGACGCACGCAGGTGCCCCGTCGCGGGGTCGATTTCGGCGCGCATGTCGTAGTTTTGGCGCTTTTTCGGCCGCATGTGCTCGCGGATGAGCTGCCCCCAGAACTGGCCATACCCCGGCCAACGGAGCCACTCGACGGCCCAGAGGTTCTTCACGTCGCTCGTCCACGCGAGCGACCAGCCGAGGCCGACGTGCCACCGCGCGAGGATCGGCTCGCCGACCTCGCTCTGGAGGATCTCCTGCGCCGGCGGCGGCTTCATCTTCGTGGCGACGTAGCCGTGGAGGAACGGCGCCGACGCGATGTCGACGCCGCGCAAGAAATCCGCGGGCGAGACGACGCGCGGCTGGAAATAGTCCTCGACCGCCGAGTTGCGGCTGACCATCTCGGTCTCGCGTGTGAACACGCGCGGTAGTTGCCGCGGATCGGCGACCTTGTAGAGGCGCCCGCCGCCGAGATCGGCGATCATGCGGAGGAGCGACTCGTCGACGCCGCTGCCGAGGCCCACGGTCGTGACGGTGATGCCCTCGGCCGCCATGGCTTGCGTGAGATCGCGGATGCCCTGCTGCGGGGCCTGGCCGTCGGTGAGGAGGATGACGTGCTTGCGCCGGGCGCGCGTCGTCGTGAGCGATTGGTAGGCAGCGTCGAGC